>JAQVON010000047.1 GCA_028702595.1 Mariniphaga sp.
CGGAACCAACAGCGGGTAAAACAGGAACTGTCATTACAGGTAACCGGAACTGCTGATGCACCAGAGGTACAGTTTCACCTCGACGGGAATGTGGTCAGTGAAGGCGATGCGCTCTCCTACATTCTTTTTGGGAAAAGCATGAATGAGCTTACCATTAATGAACAGGATAATATGGGCAGAGCAGGCGGCGGCGCTCTGGCCGGGAAAGCTGCCGCATCGATCCTAAGCGCGCAGATCACTAACTTTCTGGGTAACAAGATTGCAGTGGACTACCTCGAAGTGAAAAGCGATCAGGGATTTGATAATGCCACGGTGGTGGTGGGAAAATATATAACAAATGATCTGTTTGTCAGCTACGAGCAACGGTTCGGGGAAGTACAGGAAAAAGATATGGCAAAATATGAGGTTAAACTGGAGTACGAACTCTTCCGTTTCCTGTTTTTTGAACTCAACAACTCTTCGAGGGAAAGCGGTTTTGATATAATTTTTAAATTTGATGCCAAATAATCATAACTATGAAGTTCCTGATTGCTGATGGCGAAATGGTTGAGGTGAAGGAAATAAATCTGAACCAACTAATCACCGAACCATCGTTCCAACTTTCACAAAAAGTTTGGTATGGTTATGGAGGAATTCCTCTTTTCAAGGAAAACCTGTTGCAGTTAAAAATCCAGGCAGAAAGGCTCCGGATCAACTATCCTGACGAATTTGATAACCACGGGGAACTGTTCCGGCTTACCAAACGCATGTTGAATAAAAACAAATTTTACCGCTCGGGATATATTCATTTTCAGTTGTTTTATTCCTCGGGAGAGGTTCATTTCCTGATCAGTTGCAACGCTACCCGTTTTTTTGATTTTCCATATTCAGAAAACGGGGTATTGGCCACCCTTTCAGCACAGCAAAAACAATCAAAAAATAGTTGGAACCGGTTTCCGTTTTATAACAAGATGATCTGGCAGGCCGGTCGGGCTGAAATTCACCAGAGTCTTTACCAACAAGTCATTTTCCTGAATGAAAGCCACTCCGTTTGTGAAGGTGTTCATGCCAATATATTTTTGATAAAGGCGAACGAGTTGATTACTCCGGATCTTTCCGGCGGTTGTTATGAAGACCTCCTGCGGGCTCATATTTTGGAAGCCTCAAAAGAAGCAGGGTTAAAAGTTACTGAAATGAGCAGGATCGATGAGGCGATGATTTATGAGATGGATGAAATTTTCCTGGCTTCGGAATCCAGTGGCATTCAATGGGTTCTTGGCATAAACAACAAGCGGTATCTCCGTCAGTTTTCGGAAAGTATTCATGAAAGGATCAACTTCATTTTCAAAAAGAAAGCAGCATTCTAATTCATGGCAGGATTTTCCGGGAAATGCTCCCAAACAGAATAACGTCGACCAGCTTTTTTGACAAACTTGGCCCACGACTCGAGTTGCAGGTCGCTCATCACGGCCTCTTCTTCCACATCGGTCACCAGCCATGAATCTTCATTGATTTCCCGCTCCAGCTGGCCCGAATCCCATCCGGAATAGCCAACAAAAAACCGAATATCAGAAGGCTGAATCAGACCAGACAGGATCTGATGCTTCAGTATATCAAAATCGCCACCCCAGAATAAATTGCCCATAACATGGATACTACCAGGAAGTTTTTTACCCAGCTTATGGATGTAATAAATAGAATCGGTAGCCACCGGTCCGCCTAAACAGAGATCCACCTCAAATTCAGGAAAACCGGGCATGACCTGATGTATAGCCAGATCAACTTTTTTATTCAGAATAAATCCTACAGCACCTTTATTGCTGTATGCAACTAAAAAGATAACCGAACGGTTAAAAAAGTCACCTGGCAAAAAAGGCTCAGCAATCAACACCCTGCCCTTTTGTGGGGCAACGTTGTTGGTTTGAATCCTGAATATGTCAATATTGTCTTTCATACTATTCGGCAAGTTAAAAAAATTACAACATATTAAAAAATTGTGCTACGGAAGTTCTTCTAACAAAAATTATGCAATTTTTCAGGGAAGGATTAATTTTCTTCTACCACAATAAACAAATCTTCATCGGGTTTGCTCATGTAGTATTGTTCGCGGGCGAATTTCTCCAGTTCACTTTCCCCTGCATTGAGGTCTTCCAGTTTCTGTTGATCTTCTTTGATCCGTTCTTTGTAGTATTCTTTTTGATGAACAAGTTCATTCAGTCGTCTTTTATTTTCGAGATGAGATACAACACTGTTTTCGTCAAAAAACACGACCCAGGCCAGGAACAGCACAGAAGCAATAAAATACTTGTTTCTGAGCAGCTTAAACTTCAATCTTTTATTTTTGTTTCCTGTTTCCATTCATGAATAATTCGATTCAAAATTAAGACAATTATGGTGTAAAAAAAACGAATCATCCGGAATCGTTCTTCTATTTATGAACATTTCGCCGTTGATTACACCTCATTTTTCAGCAGGAACTTGCCTGTTCTCCGGCAAATGGTGATTAAAATATAGTTGGGAATAGGCTATTTCTAATACAGATTAGTTATTTTTACAGCGGTGATCAAACATGGGTTCCATAGTATAACAGAAAGAATATGGCCTGGCATTGACGATCAGGAAATGCAACGACTTCGGGCAATGGGTATTTCGCTGGTTTCTATCGTGATACTGGCAGGGTTAAATTTTACTTTCCAATGGGTTACGGGGGCTGCTCATTTCTGCATTTTCAGTCATGCTGTCCTGGTGTTGGCAGGTTTTTTTGCATTGGGGTGTTTGGTGAACCGAAAAATCAACTGTGTGTTGAACACGACCTTTCTGCTTCCTCTGCTGATCTATTTCTGTAATGGCTCAGAATTCTCTGTTCAGGCCGGAATTTCCGGTTCTGTATATTATTCTGTTGGCTGGTTACTTGCCGGAGCCTTTTTTCTGTTTTACTTTTCCGATTCAAAGATAAAGATCATTTTTTACGCTATCCTTTCGGCATCGGCGATCAGCTTTCAACTGTTAAGGCTAAATCAGCCGGATCATCTGTTGGATGGGTATACTCCCCTGTTAGCACATCCGCTGGTTGTTTTTATCCTTTTCATTGCAGGAGGCATGCTTCTTCGTTATAAATATGACAAACAGGCAGAGCAGCTTCAGGGAAAGCTCAAAGGAACCCGGGAGTCTGTTTCTTCCCTTATCCGTGATACGGTCATACCGGTAGCTGAAATCAAAGTTAGTCGTGATGCATACGGAAATGAGACAAGTCTGATCATTTCCAGGGTAAACCCCGCATTTGAGTCAGTATTTAAAATTCAGCTTCATGAGGTTCGGGATCAGGAAGCCGGTTATCTATTTGGGTTGGTATTGAAGGAACCTTTTGATCTCCAAAAATTCTTACAGAGTGAATCCGGCAAATCCAGGGAGTTTTTTGCCAGGAAGCTGGATCTGTGGTTAAAGATTCATGTATTAAAATCGGATTACAGCACGTATTATGTTCTCCTTGAAAATATTACGAAGGAAAAAAGCAAGCTGACGGAGCTGGAAAACAGTAAAAAAAGGTACAAAGTATTACTTGAGGCGATTCCCGACATGTTTTTTGTAATCGGCAGGGATGGTACCTACGAAGATTTTGTCATCAAAGAGAGTGACTTGTATAAGATTGAGGAGGCCAATATTGTTGGGAGAACTCTGTTTGATGTAGGTTTCCCCGCACCGATGGCAGAAAAAATTCTAGCCTGTATTCATTCATGTATCAGATACAACTCATTGGAAACGATAGAGTATTCGTTGAACACTCCTAATGGAACCTATCTCTATGAAATGCGATTGGCGAAGCTGACTTCAAATTCGGTGATTTCGGTGGCTCGTGACATTACCCGAAGGAAGAATGCTGAGTTCAACCTGGAAAAAGCCAGAAAAAAAGCGGAAGAAAGCGACCGGTTAAAATCGGCTTTTTTAGCCAATCTGTCACACGAAATCCGCACCCCGCTGAATATCATCACCAACTTTACACGTATACTGGCCGAAGGGAAACCTAGCAGTTTCGACCGCTCTGAACTGGTCAATGCAATCCTTCAAAACGGGACCCAGTTGTTAAACATGATCGACAATACCATCCACCTGTCGAAAATAGAAACCGATACGGTGGAAGTCAACATGGATTTCTGCCATATAAATACCCTCATTCGTGACATATTTGTCAAATACAAATCTAGGATTGACGAAGATCAGCAGGTAAGCATAAAAATGAACCTGGATGTTCCTCATTCTTCATTTGGGTTTGTAACCGACCGGCGATTATTACAGGAAGTTTTACAGATATTGGCTGACAATGCTGTTAAATATACCCTGAAGGGGGAAATTCAGATGGGATATGAGATGGTACGCAATGAGGCGGTAAAATTTTCGGTTACTGACTCAGGGATAGGCATTCCGGAAGAAGAACAGGAGCTTATATTCAGCCGTTTTTACCGGGTAAAAAACTCCATCAACGAAATGACCTCCGGATCGGGTTTAGGCCTGTCTATCGCCCAACATTATATCCGGATGCTCGGAGGAGAACTTCAATTGAAGTCGTTACCCGGCAAAGGAACGGCCTTTTCTTTCACCATTCCATTCAAAAGTGGAGAAGGGTATTTAAAAGTAGTAAGCTGATTTCAAACCGATAATTCCCGGATTCATGTTGGCAAATTCATTTTTAATATTAGTTTTGAATACACCATAAAAAAGGAAATCATACATGAGGGGCTGCAAAAATAGATTTTCATCTTGTTGACACTCGAAGGATATATCGTCCTGGCTATTGTGCTACTTACCATAATTGCCCTTGCCCGGGAGGTCATGCGATCGGGTTTGGTATTCTTTTCTTCGGCTGTCATTCTGATGGCCACCGGGATAATCACCGACAAGGAGTTCCTGGCCGGATTTTCAAATAAGGGGATGATCACTGTTGGTGTTCTTTTTTTGGTTAGTGAAGGTATCCGGCAGGCAGGATTACTTAACCGGCTGGCACAAACCTATCTACCAAAAAAAAGAGGGCGTTTGGTTTTCATGATCCCCCGAATCCTGCTGCCTGTATCGGTTTTATCAGCTTTTCTGAACAATACGCCCATTGTAATCATTTTTGCTCCCATCATAAAAAAATGGTCCGAGAAGCTGAACCTTTCCTACAAAAAATTTCTTATTCCCCTGTCGTATGCTACCATTCTGGGAGGGATGTGTACCCTCATTGGCACATCAACCAACCTGGTGGTACACGGATTGATGA
Source organism: Mariniphaga sp. (assembly GCA_028702595.1). Lineage (GTDB taxonomy): Bacteria > Bacteroidota > Bacteroidia > Bacteroidales > Prolixibacteraceae > Mariniphaga. The sequence goes on from JAQVON010000047.1 coordinate 5,234, forward strand.
TCGATAATGGTCTGCCGGGCTTCAGCATGTTCGAACTGGGAAAAGTAGGTATCTTCATCGCTATTCTGGGAATCCTGTACCTGGCTATTTTTGGAAATAAACTCCTGCCCGGAAGAAAAATTTTGTTCAACGGCAAGAGTTCCAAAGAATATAAAGATTACTATTACGACATCATCATCCCTGACAACAGCAATCTTATTGGCCGTGAGATTGTCAATGGCCGGATCAAGGAACTGAGCAAATTGCATATAAAATGTATTGACCGCAACCAGGAAATAATTGAAACCGGGAAAGGCCGTGTGATCATTCAACCCCGCGACAAGCTGTTACTCGCGGGCAAATCGGACAGGCTAAATTTTATTTTACTCAATGATCATATTCGTTTAAGTGGATTTGATCTGATCAAAAACGTTCCAAAAGAAAAGCTGAAACAATTTGAAGCGGTCCTTTCGCCCCGTTTTCCGGGGGTGGGCAAAACGATCCCGGAGTTTAATTTTTACGAGCACTATCAGGCTTTGGTACTGGCTGTTCACCGCAACGGGGAACGCATCACGACCAACATTGGCAAATTGAAGCTGAAGCCGGGGGATAACCTGATGTTGCTAACGACCGACAAGTTCATTCAAAACTGGGGTGAATCCAAGATCTTCTACCTCACATCGTATATCCGTGACTACCGGAAAACGGGTAATTTCTGGACCAAGTGGGCGGCTTTCCTTATTTTAATCTGTATGATCATCGGTGCCACTATAGGTCAATATTTTGACTCCCCTGCCGGGCTCACGTTTGACATGTTTTTCTTTTCTATTCTTGCCGCGGTATTGCTCATCTGGTTAAAAATTTTGCCTCATCAGAAGTACACCAAATCGATCAGCTGGGATGTTCTGATCACAATCGCCTGCTCCTTTGCCATCAGCAAGGCGCTACAAAATTCAGGGGCAGCGGAATCGTTAGCCCGCACTACCATTCAATATTCACGTGCTTTTGGTCCTGTGGGTGTTTTGGCATCTCTGTTCCTGACCACTGTGATCTTCACGGAAATTATCACGAACAATGCTGCAGCGGCACTGGTGTTTCCCATAGCCCTGGCAGCAGCCCAACAACTGGGAGTCGACCCCAAACCATTTTTTGTTGCCATTGCTATTGCTGCTTCAGCAAGCTTTTCAACACCCATCGGGTATCAGACCAACCTGATTGTGCAGGCCATCGGGAACTACAAATTTAAGGATTACCTGAAAATTGGCCTTCCACTCAATATACTGGCATTCATTCTATCCATCATCCTGATTCCCTACTTCTGGAAATTTTAAATTGATCCCGGATTAAATATTATCTTTGTCGCTTTTAAAGCACATTATAAAAGCTGAAATTACATTTCGATGACCGCCGGGTTGCTCTGGCAGTCAGTACTTATGCATAGAAATTGAACGTATGAAGGAGTATAGTTTAACCAACTTACAGGAACTTGAAGCTGAAGCCATACATATCATTCGTGAAGTGGCGGCAGAGTTTGAAAATCCGGTGATGCTTTATTCTATCGGGAAGGATTCTTCGGTTATGGTACGCCTGGCCGAGAAAGCTTTTTACCCGGGGAAGGTTCCCTTTCCGCTGATGCACATCGATTCCAAATGGAAATTTCGGGAGATGATTGAGTTCCGCGACAGTTATGCCCGGGAAAAGGGATGGGATTTGATTGTTCATTACAACAAACAAGGCTACGAAAGTGGCATTGGTCCTTTCACCCACGGGAGCAAGGTACATACCGATGTAATGAAAACCCAGGCTTTACTGGAGGGATTGTCGAAATACAAATTTGATGCTGCCTTTGGTGGTGCCCGGCGCGATGAAGAAAAATCACGGGCAAAAGAACGCATCTTCTCATTCCGCGACAGGTTTCATCAATGGGATCCCAAAAATCAACGACCTGAACTCTGGAATATTTACAATGCACGTGTTCATAAAGGAGAATCCATTCGGGTGTTCCCGCTCAGTAACTGGACAGAACTGGATATCTGGCAGTATATCAGACTGGAGAACATCCCGATTGTTCCGTTGTATTATGCGTGTGAACGGCCGGTGGTAGATATGGATGGCAACTTAATTATGGTTGACGATAAACGCATGCCAAAAGAGCTGGCAACGAAGGCAGAAATGAGAAGGGTTAGATTTCGTACCTTAGGGTGCTATCCCCTCACCGGAGCTGTGGAGTCAGAAGCCGATACCATCGAAAAAATTGTGGAGGAGATGATGACTGTTACCAAATCGGAACGCACCACACGAGTCATCGATTTCGACCAGGATGCCAGCATGGAACAGAAAAAAAGAGAAGGGTATTTTTAATCCTTGCCTGTTCTCCGGATTCACGCCTTCCGCGTTGACTGAACAAAAAATCCAACAACCACGATAACAACTTCAACAACAAAACAACGATAACATGACAACATACACCCATACTGACATTCGTGCATTCCTGGACCAGGATCAAAAAAAAGACCTTTTACGCCTGCTGACAGCAGGAAGTGTTGATGACGGTAAATCGACACTGATCGGCAGGTTAATGTTCGACAGTAAAATGCTCTATGAAGATCAGCTGGCTGCTTTGGAGCGGGACAGCAAAAGGGTTGGTCATGCAGGCGAAGACATTGACTATGCCCTGCTGCTCGACGGACTCAAGGCAGAACGGGAACAGGGAATCACCATTGATGTTGCCTATCGTTACTTTTCCACGGCAAAAAGAAAATTTATTATTGCCGACACACCCGGGCATGAGCAATACACCCGTAACATGATCACCGGAGGATCAACAGCTAACCTGGCTATTATTCTCATCGATGCCACCAGGGGGGTCATCACCCAAACCCGTCGCCATACATTCCTGGTCTCTTTGCTGGGTATCAAGCATGTGGTTCTGGCGGTGAATAAAATGGACCTGGTTGACTTCCAACAACAGGTATTCGATGAAATTTGCACGGATTACAAAAACTTTGTTACCCAGTTAGACATTCCGGATGTAGAGTTCATACCCCTTTCAGCCTTAAAGGGCGACAATGTGGTAGAGGTCTCCTCCCGGATGCCATGGTACCATGGGAAAAGCATGCTGGAATTTCTGGAAACAGTGCACATCAACAGCGACCGCAACTACGACGATTTTCGTTTCCCGGTGCAATATGTGCTGCGCCCCAACCAGGGATTTCGAGGCTTTGCCGGAAGAATAGCCTCAGGAATTATAAAACCTGGTGATCCGGTTCTGGCCCTGCCATCAGGGAAAACATCCAAAGTAAAATCTATTCCTACCTACGATGGAAATTTAACCAAGGCTTTTCCTCCGCAATCGGTGACCCTGGTGCTGGAGGATGAAATTGACATTTCCCGCGGAGAGATGCTCGTGAAGCCTGATAACCAGCCCCGCACAGACCGTCACTTTGAAGCCATGCTGGTTTGGATGGATGAAAATCCTCTGGACTTTTCCAACCAGTTCTTCATCAAACAAACAACCAATACCACCCGCGCCCGGATCGACATGATCCGTCATAAAATAGATGTAAACACGCTGGAAAAATCAGAAGTGCAAAGCCTCGGTCTGAATGAGATTGGCCGAGTTGTGCTGACCACTGCCAAACCTATCTTTTTCGACCCGTATAAAAAAAATAAAAATACCGGTTCATTTGTACTCATCCACCCCGTTAGCAACAATACTGTTGCTGTGGGAATGATCCTCGACAAACTGGAAAGCAAAAACCTGCCCTCACGTATCACCAACAATGACAAGAAAAAAATAAGAGAAGGAAAATCATTGATATCTCTGGAAAACAGGCAGAAAAAACTGAACCAAAAGGGCGTAACCATTTGGTTTACAGGACTTCACGGTTCAGGCAAAAATGAATTGGCCTTCAGTTTGGAAAAAGAGCTTTTTGACCAGGGAGCTACAGCGGTTTTGCTCGACGGAAGCTCCATCCGCACGGGACTCAACAGGGAGCTGGACTACACACCAGCCGACCGTGCCGAAAACTTACGGAGAGTAGCCCATATTGCCAGCATCCTCAACGATCAGGGCATTATCACCATCTGCTCCTTTATTTCGCGGAATAACCATTTGCGGGAGCAGTTGGCGGAGATCATCGGGAAAGAGAGATTTCACCTGTTCTATATGAAGACAACCCTTGATTATTGCCGCAAAAACAAACCGGAGCTTTACGAAAAAGCCGACAGGGGGGAGGTGGTTTATGTGCCGGGAGTTGATCTTGAATTCGAAGAACCTCCCCGGCCTCAACTGGTATTTGATCCGTTGGAGAACGAAATGAACATTACCCGGATTCTGGAATACCTGGAAAAAAACAATATTTTCCCGTTAACCTAGCTCCGGGCTGGTTCATTATTTGACTGTATTATCAAGAGGTCTTCCCAATAATTTGTATTCACGGGCGCGGCCTTGTTTGTCTTTCCCCAATACTCCCTTTGCATAGCCGGCTACCTCTTTCGCCACACGGCGTGGTACAACAACAACACCGTCGCCATCGGCCACTACAACATCACCCGGACAAACCAACACACCGCCAATATCAACCGGCCGGTTTACCGATTCCAGCTCATTGCGGCCCGGACGAATACCCCGACCTTTTTTGCGAAGGTATAACGGCACTTTTTGTAGGGCTATTTCGTCGGTATCACGGGCGCTGGCATCAGTGACCACACCTACAGCTCCCAACCTGTGCCAGATTAAAATATTGAATGAGCCAATGGAACCAATATCCTTGTCTTCCACATCATCCAAAACCACCACCGATCCCGGACGAATGGCCTCGGCAAACAGCTCACTGGAATACTTATTGTAAAAATGACCCTCCCAGGCTGAAAAATCTTCATCCGGCGCCGGACGGTCAGGACGCTGGGTAGGAACATATCGTGCAGTAACAGCAATGCCCTGGATAACATGCGACATATCTGATACATCCACCCAGTCGGGATGAATATCCGAACTGACAAGACCTGTGTTGGGCAATCCAACCATGTCCATACCATCGGTTACATCCGTCACCCGAAGCCCACGGAACAACTCAAGCAACTCATTATCCTCTTCCTGAGAATAGGTTTGCGTCTCTATTAAATTATAACCTTTCGCCAAATCGTCCTTTGTCTGGCCCCAAAGAGTGAAACAACTCAGACTGAAAGCAAAGATTGTGAGTATAAGATCATTCAAATGTTTCATAATGGATAACTTTAAAATTCTGTTGTAATTCATTTTTCCAGGCTAAAAATACACGAAAAATCCATTCTTTTCCCAATTTTCCCATGAATATCCGGCTGCGATGATGAAATCTTTTCTGATTTTTACCAGCCCGGCTTAAATCAGATAATCATATCTTTTTATGGATTATCAGTTTGTTTTGTATATTTTACTATTTTAGAGGCATAAAATAATGGGAAATCAGGGTTGTCATCAGAAAACATTCCTGTCTTTCTATTTGTTTTTCACGATAAAGACTGATTTTATGGAAAAGAGCAATTTCAATATGCATCGGCGGAATTTTGTTCGTGCTCTATCACTGGGCACTGCACACTTAGTATTTTCTCCTCCGCTCACTGCCTGTCGGGCAAACAACACGGATACGGATCCGGTTCAACGGGTAAAGTTGGGGGATTCAGGTATCACGACCAGTTTACTGGGGATAGGAACCGGGGTTCATGCCGGAAATCGCACGGCATTTCTCACACGCCAGGACAAGCAAAAAAGTCTGGATTTACTTCATCATGCCTATAACAGGGGGATCCGGTACTTTGATTGTGCCGACACCTATGGCACGCACGGTCTTGTGGCAGAGGCGATAAAAAAGATGGACAGGAGTGAGTTGACACTGGCAACCAAGATCTGGGTCAGGAAGGGAGGGATTCCGGAGGCTGAACGGCCGGATGCCCATATAGTGGTAGATCGTTTCAGGAAAGAGCTGAATACCGATTACCTCGATATTGTTCAGATCCATTGCATGGTTGAAGCTGACTGGACCGATTCCCAAAAGAAACAGATGGATATTCTGGAAAACCTGAAGGCAAAAGGGATCATAAAGGCACATGGTGTTTCCGTCCATTCGCTGGAAGCCATGCGGAACGCGTTGGAAAGTCCGTGGGTGGATGTGATCCATGTCCGTATTAATCCTTTTGGGATAGCCATGGATAAACCGGATCCGGAAGAGGTGGTTCAGGTGATCCATAAAATGCATACATCAGGAAAAGGAGTGATAGGCATGAAGCTGGTAGGCAATGGAGAACTGCGCAATGACAGTAAAAAAATAGATCAGTCGATCCGGTTTGTTCTGGGTCTGGGATCGGTTGATATGGTGATTGTCGGGTTTGAAGAAAACAATCAGATTGACAACTACCTGGGGAGGATGAAGCATACGCTCACCGAACTCAGGGGTTGATTATACGGAACATCTCACTTTGAACAAACAGTCGGTTCCGGCGGTTTAAGAATAAAAAAATGCATAGCCTGACGATATTAATTCTGACATGGATAATGAGTACGAATCAAATGGAAAAAAGTAAGCTGGAAACAGCCACACTGGGAGGAGGATGCTTTTGGTGTACCGAAGCGGTTTACAAAAAATTAAACGGGGTAAAGGAAGTGGTTCCCGGTTATAGTGGAGGGCACACAAAAGATCCTTCCTATCAGGAAGTATGTACCGGGAATACCGGTCATGCCGAAGTGATCCGGATTACGTTCCATCCGGACGAGATCAGTTTTGAAAAAATTTTAGAAGTATTCTTCGCCATGCATGACCCCACCACTTTAAACCGGCAGGGCAACGATATAGGCACCCAGTACCGGTCGGTGATTTTTTTCCATTCTGAAGAGCAGAAAAGAATAGCCGGGCAGATCATCAGGAGCCTGGAAACAGAAAAGATATACAGTGATCCTGTTGTTACTGAAGTAGCGCCTTTTGAGGTATTTTATTCGGCGGAAGATTACCACCATAATTATTTTGAGCGCAATAAAAACCAATCGTATTGCCGGTTTGTTATTGCGCCCAAAGTAGAAAAATTCAGGAAGATATTCCTTACAACTCCCTGATCCATATATTTTTAAAACTCACCGGATTGCCATGGTCCTGCAGGACTATGCTACCTGGTCCGTGGGGTTTCACGTGGTATTCGGGGATTCCGATAAATACAGTTGGTCCTCTCACTTTGCTATGGTTCTGAACAAGCACACCATTATGTAATACGGTAATCACCGGAGGGGTGAAGTAGGATCCGTCGTCGTTAAAACGGGGTGCTGTGTAAATGATGTCATAAGTTTGCCATTTGCCTGGTTCTTTTGTTACATTCACCAGGGGAGCATGTTGTTTATAAATACTCCCGGCCTGACCATTGCGGTAGGTACGGTTATCGTAACTATCCAGCACCTGGACTTCGTAGCGTTCCTGCAGAAACACCCCGCTATTGCCGCGCCCCTGGCTTTTGCCGGTTACTTCTTCCGGGGATCTCCATTCGATATGCAGCTGAAAATCTTCAAACACCCTTTTGGTTTTAATGGTTCCCGCACCTTTCACGACGGTGATACAGCCATCCTCCACTTTCCAGCCGGGCTTACTTCCGTCAGCACTGGTCCATTCACTTTCCAGATCAATACCGTCAAATAAGATGATGGCATCGGAAGGAGCATCCTGGGGAGTTTTGCCGGGTGTTACCAGTCGCACTTCGGGATCCCAAATTTCGGTCATCTGGGGTTTCATTTCTGCAGGATCCTCTTGTTGGGCCATTGCCCCAAAACCTGCAAATAACAATACAGATAATACAAATCCGGTTTTTTTCATTTCTATATACTATTAAATGGTTTAAAAATTACAGGAGATTTCACCCTCCTTACTATTGAGAGACTGTTTTAAATTTATCCATTCTATATGTTGGGATTCAGAGTCCCAGCTCTTTCATCATCCCTTCAATTTTATCATCAGCCGCTTGTTCGGTTTCATCGAATAAGGAGCGTACGGGCAAGTTTCCTTTCACCTCGAAATAAAACTTAATCTTAGGTTCTGTTCCGGATGGGCGCACGGAGATTTTTGTTCCATCGCAGGTAAAGAACTGGAGCACGTTTGATGTTTCTTTTTGATTGATTTTAATTTCTTCTCCGGTCGGCAGATTTTTTTCCACCAATGTTGAAAAGTCTTTCACCCTTTCCAGTTTCGACTGGCCCAAAGCCTTGGGTGGTTTATTCCGAAGATCTTCCATAATTTTCTGAATCTCCTCAGCACCTGATTTTCCGGGTCGCACAACATATTTCATTTTTTCTTTGGAATAGCCGTACTGGATATAGATATCCTGCAACAGTTCGTACAGGGTTTTTCCCTGGTCTTTAGCCCAGGCAGTAATTTCCGCCATCAGGACACAGGACGATACAGCATCTTTATCGCGCACAAAGTCGGCAGGCATAAATCCAAAGCTCTCTTCCCCTCCACCGATATACTTTTTCTTTCCTTCCTGGTCGCGGATTACCTCTGCAATATATTTGAACCCGGTATACACATCGTAATAACCGATATGGTTCTTCCTGGCGATTTCGGCGATCAGTTCAGTAGAAACGATTGTTTTCACCACATATTCATTTCCTTTCAGCCTGTTGGCTTTTTTCATTTGTGTGATGATATAATAGATAAAGATCAGGGCAGTCTGGTTTCCGTTAAGAATTACATATTCTCCCTTGTCATTTTGGGTAGCCACTCCCAGCCTGTCGGCATCCGGGTCGGTAGCCATCACCACGTCGGCGTGAACTTCAACTGCTCTTTCCATGGCCATTTTCATGGCGGCCTCTTCTTCCGGGTTGGGGGAAACAACGGTTGGAAAATCGCCACTGACCACATCCTGTTCAGGGACATGATAAATGTGAGTAAATCCGACTTTCCGTAAGGCTGCAGGAACAATTTTCACACCGGTTCCATGAATAGGCGAATATACGATTTTAATATCTTTATGCTTTTCAATCACTTCGGGAAGAATAGATACTGTTTTCACTTTCGCCAGAAACTTCTCATCCATTTCTGCGCCCATGATTTCGATCAAACTGGTGTCTCCCTCGAATTTGATATCTGAGGGTTTTACTTTTGACACCTCATTCACGATGTTTACATCGTGAGGAGCAACAATTTGGGAACCATCGTCCCAGTATGCCTTATACCCATTATATTCCCGGGGATTGTGAGAAGCAGTAATGATGATACCGCTCTGGCATCCCAGTTCACGGATAGCGAAGGAGAGCTCCGGTGTGGGTCTCAGGTCATCAAAAAGGAAGGCTTTGATGCCGTTTGCTGAAAATATTTGTGCACAGGTTTCGGCAAAATACCTGCTGTTGTTGCGGCAATCGTGTCCAATGGCTACTTTTATCAGGTCAAGGCTGCTGAAGTTTTCTTTCAGGTAATTTGCCAGTCCCTGAGTTGCTGCTCCTACCGTATATTTGTTGATGCGGTTGGTGCCTGCTCCCATGATTCCCCGTAAACCACCGGTTCCGAATTCCAGGTTTTTATAAAAAGCGTCAGTCAATTTGCCAGGATCCTCAGCTTCGAGCAGCTGTCTGACTTCTTCACGTGTTTGCTCATCGTAGGTACCAGAAAGCCATTCCTGAGCTTTTGCACGTACCTGTTGCGATACCAATTGATCACTCATTATTCTTTATTTAAAATTTTATTCAAACAGATTTTCAGGCTGTCTTTCCAGTAAGGGATACTTACCTGACAGTCAGATTTTATTTTCGATTTATCCAGTACACTGTAAAAGGGCCTTTTGGCTATGGTTGGAAATGCTTCGGACAACACCGGAACAACATGGCAGGAAGATTCTGTCAGTTCAAGGATTGCTTTGGCAAAGTCGAACCAGCTAGCTACTCCTTCATTTGCATAGTGGTAAATTCCTGCGGCAGTTTTTCCGTCCGGGTTTTCAGAATGACCAGCCAGGGAAAGGATGGTTTCAGCCAGGTCGGCAGCATAGGTAGGTGTTCCTGTCTGGTCAAAGACAACCCGCAGCTCCTGGCGCTCCTTTCCCAGTTTTAGTATAGTACTGACAAAATTCTTCCCGAAAGATGAATACAACCAGGAGGTACGTATGATGGTTGCCTGGGGGTTTTCTGCAAGGCAGTGCTCCTCCCCTTCCCGTTTGGTTATTCCATAAATACTTATTGGATGGGTCGGGTCTTTTTCGTTATAGGGCCTATACGCCTGACCATCAAAAACGTAGTCGGTTGACACGTGAACCAAACCGGCTCCGGCATTTTTAGCCGCCTTTGCCAGGTACCCGGGAGCCAGGGCATTTAATTTCCGTGCATTTTCAACATCTGACTCCGCATTATCCACTGCGGTATATGCTGCGCAGTTGATGATCAGCTGTGGATTATTTTTTGCAACAAACCGGGTGATTGCTGATTTGTCGGTAACATCAAGAGAATCATAGTCAGTAAACAGGAACTGCCAGTTTGGATAATTTGCGGAAAGCACCTTCAGTTCATTTCCCAGCTGTCCGTATGCTCCTGTAATTAAAAGCTTCATAAATTTAAATTAGATTATTGCATTTTTGTGGCAACCTGATTCTTTTTGATTTATTTCTCCTTTGTAAAAATAAAATTCATTTCTGCCTTATCAAAAAGTGGGGCACTCCTATCCTTTTCCGACAAAATGGGTTCCATGTCTTCCAGTTTCCAGGAGATATTCAGCCATGGATCATTCAGGTTGATGGCTCTTTCTGCCTCTTTACAATAAGGAGAGTCGCATTTATAGGCAAAGACGGCTGTTTCGGACAATACCGAAAAGCCATGTGCGAAACCTCCGGGGATGAACAGCTGTTTTTTATTTTGGCTATCCAGTTCCAGCCCGAACCACTGACCAAATGCAGGAGATCCTTTACGCAGGTCAACCGCCACATCAAATACTTTGCCTTCCACTACCCTGACAAGCTTTGCCTGTGCCCGGGGCTCCAGCTGGTAATGTAACCCACGCACCACACCCCGGGATGATTTGGATTCATTATCCTGTACAAACCGGGTTTTTATTCCGGCATTGAAATAGCGCTCTTCATGCCAGCTTTCAAAAAAGTATCCCCGGGGATCTTCAATAACCCTGGGTTCAATGACCAACAATCCGGGTATAGATGTTTTTATTACTTGCATTGTGATATTTTAAAAGGAGAGAATTTTATTATCTGCCAGTTTCAGCAGGTATTCTCCATATTGATTTTTATTCAGCGGTTTGGCCAGCTCTAACAATTGTTCGCGATCGATAAATCCCATTTTATAAGCGATTTCCTCAATACAGGAAATTTTCAGGCCTTGTCGCTGTTCAATGGTAGCGATAAAGTTTGAAGCCTGGAGAAGGCTGTCGTGAGTGCCTGTATCGAGCCATGCAAACCCACGGCCTAGCAGTTTTACATGCAAACGACTTTCCTCCAGGTAGATCCTGTTCAGGTCAGTAATTTCCAATTCACCCCGTGATGAAGGTTTCAGATTTTTAGCTTTTTCAACCACATCATTTGAATAGAAGTACAAACCGGTGACCGCATAATTTGACTTGGGATATTCTGGTTTTTCCTCAATGGAAACCACCTTTCCGCCAGCATCAAACTCAACAACACCATAGCGCTGAGGATCATTCACATAGTAACCAAAAACGAGAGCGCCTTCGTCAAGTTTTGCGGCATCTTCAAGAATAGATCTAAAGTTATACCCGTAAAAAATATTATCTCCCAGGATCATACACACCTTATCGTTACCGATAAATTCATCTCCTAAGATAAAGGCCTGTGCCAGTCCGTCGGGCGAAGGCTGAACCTTATAGGAGATCTGTAATCCCAGCTGATTGCCGTTTCCAAATAAATTCTCATACAATGAGATATCTGAAGGTGTGGAAATAATTAAAATTTCACGAATACCTGCCAGCATCAAAACAGACAGAGGATAATAGATCATGGGTTTATCGTAAACCGGAATAATTTGTTTTGAAATAGACCTTGTAATCGGATACAAACGCGTTCCGGCACCTCCGGCAAGTATAATTCCTTTCATGCTTGCTAAATTTTTAGATTTGTAAAATGAAGTCCAAAATTAATAAAATATAGATGTCTGCCATCATCCCGTGATACAAAAACAACATCAGGCACCCGGAGAGCAGTTAAAAGTAACGGAATTATCATCAGATTAAAATAAAATACAGAAAACCTTTGAAATAAAGGAATTAAGTTATATTTTTGCGCCCGTTTTAGAGCAATAATAAAGTCTAACTTATTAATTTTATTTAAATTACATGACAGAAAAAGAAGTTGAAAAAGCAGGGTCTGAAGTTCCTGAAGCAGACCATGCAAAAGTACAGGATGACAGCAATATTCCTGAAAATGCTACCGAAAATACTCCTGACGGTCAGGAGAAAACGGAAGAACCCGAAGAGGTTCAAGCCACAACTGAGAAAGAACCTGAGCAACCACAAGCCGAAACCGCAGAAAAAATTGATTTGGATAAGCTTTCAGAGGATGCCATTGCAGAAGCTGACAATGATTTTGACTGGGACAGTTTAGACAGTGGATTGGATGCCTACTCCAAAAAGCAAAGAACTGACCTGGAACAGATGTATGAAAACACACTCAATACCGTAACAGAAAAAGAGGTATTGGAAGGAACGGTTATAGCATTAAGCAAACGTGAAGTTGTTGTTGACATCGGCTACAAATCAGATGGAATAGTAAGTCTGAACGAATTCCGGTACAATCCGGAACTGAAGGTGGGCGACAAAGTGGATGTTTACATTGAGAGCCTGGAAGACAAGAAAGGGCAGATGATTCTTTCCCACAAAAAAGCCCGGGCTACCCGTTCATGGGATCGTGTGAATGAAGCACTGGAGAAAGATGAAATCATCAAGGGATACATCAAGTGCCGCACCAAGGGAGGTATGATTGTAGATGTGTTTGGCATAGAAGCCTTCTTGCCTGGTTCACAAATTGATGTGAAGCCCATTCGTGATTACGATATTTTCGTGGGGAAAACCATGGAATTCAAAGTCGTAAAGATCAATCATGAATACCGTAACGTGGTAGTTTCACACAAAGCACTGATTGAAGCAGAGCTTGAACAGCAGAAGAAAGAGATCATTGCTAAACTGGAAAAAGGACAGGTTCTGGAAGGAACTGTTAAAAACATTACTTCATACGGAGTATTTATGGACCTGGGTGGCGTTGATGGCCTGATCCATATCACTGATCTTTCCTGGGGCCGGATTTCTCATCCCACAGAAATTGTGGAACTCGACCAGAAATTGAATGTGGTTATCCTGGATTTCGATGACGACAAGAAACGTATCGCTCTTGGTTTGAAACAGCTCACCCCACATCCATGGGACAAGCTGGATGAGAACTTAAAAGTTGGAGATACCGTAAAAGGAAAAGTTGTGGTATTAGCCGACTATGGCGCGTTTGTTGAAATTGCACCCGGTGTGGAAGGTCTGATCCACGTATCAGAAATGTCATGGAGCCAGCACCTGAGAAGTGCACAGGATTTCCTGAAAGTTGGAGATGAAGTGGAAGCGGAGATCCTTACCCTCGATCGCGAAGACAGAAAAATGTCGCTGGGTATGAAACAGCTGAAAAATGATCCTTGGGAAAAAATAGAAAGTGATTTTGGTGTTGGAACAAAACATAAAGCAATTGTACGTAACTTCACCAACTTCGGTGTTTTTGTTGAAATCACAGAAGGCGTTGACGGCCTGATTCATATCTCTGATTTAAGCTGGACGAAAAAAATCAAACATCCTTCTGAATTCACTTCCATTGGAGAAGAGATAGAAGTTGTTGTACTTGATATTGATACAGAAAACCGCAGATTAAGTCTGGGTCATAAACAACTGGAAGAAAATCCATGGGATGTATTTGAAACCATCTTTACTACCGACTCTATTCATGAAGGCACAGTTATTGACCTGATGGATAAAGGCGCGGTTATTGCGCTTCCATACGGAGTAGAAGGATTCGCAACACCCCGTCACCTGGTAAAAGAAGACGGCACGCAGGCTAAACAGGATGAAAAACTGGATTTTAAAGTGATCGAGTTCAATAAATCGGCGAAAAGAATCATTGTTTCTCACTCCAGAATTTTTGAAGATGTCAAACGTGCTGAGGAATCAACCAAGCGGAAATCCCAGCGGTCATCTAAAAAATCAGTGAAAACCATGAATGATAATGTTGAAAAGACAACCCTTGGCGACATTTCTGATTTGGCTACCCTGAAAACCGAGCTGGAACAGAAGGAGAAAAATGAAAAATTGGAAAAAAACAACGACGGTAAAAATTAATCACTGAACGGGTGATTTTTCCAATCGATTTTCGTAAATTGTAGCATGTCAACAGAAATTCTGAAAAGGGAAGGATACAGCCTGGTTAGGGTTCATTCGGAAAAGCTGGATACTTATACAGCTCCGGATTTAAAAACAGAATTATTAGTACTCAGCAATTCGGGAGAAAATAATATACTCCTCGATTTGAGTAACTGTAAATACTGTGACTCATCAGGATTGCGCTCCATATTGGTCGGGAACAGGTTATGTGAAGACAACATCGGCACATTTATCCTATTCGGATTACAGCCCGATGTGGATTACCTGGTCAGGATTTCGATGCTGCATACCGTCCTGCTGATCACTAAAAATGAGGAAGAAGCAATCGGTTTGCTGGCAAAAAAGAATGATATGTAATTGAAATGTCTTTGGAATTAACCATATTGGGAAGCAGTTCTGCTCTACCCACGTCGGAAAGATACCCAACCGCTCAGGTACTTAACCTACTTGAGCGGTTTTTTTTGATCGACTGCGGGGAAGGAACTCAAATTCAGATCCGCCGGAATAAGATCGGCTTCGGGAAAATAAAAAATATTTTCATCTCTCACCTTCATGGCGATCATTTCTATGGGTTGATCGGACTGATCTCCACGTTCAACTTACTGGGCATCAATCACGATCTGCATATTTATTCCCCATCACAAATCAAAGATATTCTTCAGCCACAGATTGATTTTTTGAAAGCAGGTCTGCAGTTCAAGATTTTTTTTCATCCCCTGAATTTTAAAAAACCCCAGCTGATTTTTGAGGATAAGAAAACAGAAGCCTACTCATTTCCACTTCGTCACAGCATAAACTGCTGCGGGTTTCTGTTTCGGGAAAAACCCAGGGAGGCAAACATCAGAAAAGAATGTATTGATCAGTTTCAGATTCCCATTGATAAAATAAAAGAGATAAAGCAGGGAGCTGATTTCACCACTTCAAATGGCGATTCCATACCCAACCATCAACTAACCATTCCCCCACCTTCGCCCCGTTCGTTTGCTTTTTGTTCCGACACGGCTTTTCATCCTCCTGTGGCAGAATTTATTCAGGGGGTTGATTTGTTGTATCATGAAGCCACTTTTACTGAGGAGTTACGAAGCTGGGCCGATAAAACACTTCACTCCACTGCTGCCGATGCGGCTAAGATTGCCCGGATGGCAGGAGCAGGCAAGTTGGTGATTGGTCATTTCTCGTCGCGGTACGATGATCTGGCACCCTTCTTAAAAGAAGCCAGGGCCATCTTTCCAAACACCGAAGCTGCCCATGACGGTGAAACTTATTCTATTGAACAGCAATAGGTTGAACTAGTCCTTTTCCTGCGTTTTCTGATCTGAAAAAAATTTGTTGTTGAAATTCACTAAATACAACTTTTCCTCGGCCCGGGTAAAAGCCGTATATATCCAACGATAATAATCCTGGTTCATCCTTTCTTCGGGCAGGTATCCCTGGTCAACAAACACAGCCTTCCACTGCCCTCCCTGGGATTTATGGCAAGTCAGAGCATAGGCATACTTTACCTGCAGTGCATTATAAAAAGGGTTTTCCCGGATCTTGTTCCAGCGGGTTCTCTTATTTTTGATCTCCTGGTAATCCTCCGAGACCCTATCATAAAGCTGCCGGGACTGGTCAGCAGAGAGTGAAGCAGACTCCAGGGAAAGGGTATCCAGCATAATTTTGCAGTCAAGCTCCACTCCCTGGTAATCGATAAAACTGAGACAAACATTGGCAAAACGAAAATCATACAACTCTTCATAAGAATAGATAGAAATGACCTCGGCAATATCGCCATTGGCAATAAAATCGAGTTCGGGATTGTCGGCTGACCAGTGGTAATTATTTTTTACGACCATAAGCAAATCGCCCCGCTCTAACTCATTCTCCCGGAAGAGAATAGTGTTCCTGATGCCCAGGTTAAACAGATTTGCCCTTTTGTTTGACCGGGTAACAACGGTTGTTTCAAAAAGTCCGTATTGGCCATAACAGGAGTTAATGCTTTCAATCAGGTCTTCTCCGGAAACTCGCGTAACATCCGAAATATGTTTCAGCTCAAGCTGAAAAAATCCGGAATGGTTTCCCTGTTCAATCAGCTGACGGATGTGGGTTGCACAGGAAAGTATACCTGAATCGGCACTCTGACGAACCACTTCATTCAGCACAAATTCTTTCACCTCAAAACCATGCTTTTGAAAAAACAATTTCTCCAGGGCCGGACTGATGCTTAATCCTACAGGAGGAAGTTGCGCTGTATCGCCCACCAGGATCAATTGACAGTTTACCCCGGAATAAACATATTCCAGCAAATCTTCCAACAACCGGCCACTTCCAAAAAAAGAATTTTCATTTTCCTGGTTAGATATCAAAGATACTTCGTCAACAATAAACCAGGTATTTTTATGCAGGTTTTTATCCAGGACAAATCGTCCCATTCCGTCAGTTGAGGATTGCTGCCGGTAAATCGTTTTATGAACTGTATATGCGGGCATGGAAGAGTAGGTGGCCATAACTTTTGCCGCCCGCCCTGTTGGAGCCATTAACAAAACCTTCCTTTCCAGGGTACTCAGCGTTTGGGCAATGGCTTTTATCAAGGTTGTTTTTCCTGTTCCGGCAAATCCTTTGATCAACAGAATCAAATCTTTTTCTTCCCGAACAAATACAGACGAAAAACCCTCCATAAGTTCTCGCTGGCAAACTGTTGGAGTGAAGGCCAAATGTTTTTCGAGAAGACTAATTACATGATTTTTTATCATAGCTGCTAAAATAACAAAGACCAAAGGATTCTTATTTGTTTTTTTTTATAATTTTGCAAGCAACCGACTATAATAATAAAGAAATTATTCATTAACAGATATTAAAAAACATTTTATTCACATGAAAACCATTCTTCAAATTGTACTTGCTATTGTTGCAGTTGGCCTGGCTTATTTAATTTATCAAGGGATTCAGCACCCTATTGAATTTGAAAAAGCCAGAGAAGCCAGGTATCAGGCTACCATTGAAAAACTGAAAGAGGTTAGAAAAGCTGAGTTGGCCTACCGTGAAGTATACGGCCGTTTTACCGGAAGCTGGGATACACTGATCGATTTTGTGAAATACGATTCATTAAGAAACGTAAGAAAGATTGGTGAGTTAACCGATAGTATGATAGAAGCCGGGCTGACGGAAAGGAAAGCCATGAGGCTTGGCCTCATTATCCGTGATACGATACGGGCCAGCGTTCTTGAAACAGTGTTCGGCCCTGGGTACAATGCCGACCAGTTGAAGTATATTCCGGTACCCGACACTGTAGCGGAATTTGGGCTTGGAGCAAATATTATTATGACCGGATCGGGAATCCAGGTTCCCGTTTTCGAAGCCAAAGCACATAATAATATCATCTTGAGAGGCCTCGACAAACAGTTTGTAATTAACCTGAACGAACAACGCAGGTTAAATGAAAAGTATCCGGGATTAAAGGTAGGTTCACTTACTGAAACAGTTAACAATTCAGGCAACTGGGAATAATCAGGATGGAAACTGTTATTACAGATCCGGCTTTCGATCACCAACGAACTGAAGAATATAAATTATCCATCCAGGTCAGCCTGGATGGATTTTATTTTACTATCCTTCAGCCTGATAAAAACAAGCTGATGAAGCTGGTTGATTACCCGGCATCCATCCGTTCCGAACATTTCCTGTTGCGCAGGTTTACAGAATGGTATGACAATCATGACCTGCTGTCTCAAAACTATGCAGCTATCCGGGTGATCTGTCCTACCGATAAATTCACCCTCGTTCCCGGGGAGTTTTACAATTATGAAAAACAACGTCATCTTGCAGGATTAACTTTTCAGCTGGAAGAAGACTTTCGTGTTTTCGATAATTATCTGCCGGAATTGGCAGGGAACTTACTATTTGCTATTCCCAATGATCTTCACCTTTTCCTGGATCAAAAATTCATCCGGTACCGGTTAGTCCACCCCCTGGCTGTAATCTTCCCGCATATCACGATCATTGCTGAGCAATTTAAAAATACCCTGTTGTTGTTATTCGAAAACAAACGGCTGTATCTGATGCTGTTTGCAAACAAAACCCTGCTTGTAGCCAACAGTTTTTATTATTCACATCCCAATGATGTGGTTTATTATGTACTTTCGGTGATCAATCAGCACCATATTCCCCGGAAGGATGTAACTCCGTTTACGGCAGGAAAAATAGCTGAGGATGATCCCATCTATAGCCAATTAAAAAAGCATTTCAGCAACGTGGGTTTATTTCTGCCGCGGATCAATTGTCATAATGCTTTTTATAAGGTTCCGCTTCAACATTTTAATTCTCTGTTTTAACTATGCGTATTGTTGGAGGCAAATACAAAGGGAGAATATTCTCTCCCAACAAAAGGTTTTCATCGCGACCGACAACCGACATGGCAAAGGAGGCGTTATTTAATATTCTGTCAAACCGGTACGAATTTTCCGCGCTGAATATTCTGGATCTCTTTTCGGGAACAGGAAGCATCGGATATGAGTTTATCAGTCGTGGTGCCGAAACAGTTACCTTTGTAGAGCTCCACTCTGCACACACACAATTTATCCGGGAAGTTACAGAGAAGCTGGATATAAACAACATCAGGATCATCCGCGGTGATGCCTTTCGGTTTTTGAAAAACTGTCGTGAGCAATTTGATATAATTTTTGCTGATCCCCCCTTTGATCTGCCCGGTATAGGGGAAATACCGGCTGCTGTATTGGACTCCGGAGTGCTTCACCCAGACGGATTATTCATTTTGGAGCATTCAAAAAGCTTCAGTTTCTCCCACAATCCGTATTTCAAAGAAATGAGGATGTACGGAAAGGTTCATTTCAGTTTTTTTAGTTTTCAGACGAATAATTCAACAACACCTCTTAACCCGACAGATGGAGATTGATTCGATACGTAATGATTACAACCATTCAGGATTGAGTAGAGACCATCTTGAGAAGGATCCTTTCAGGCAATTCGAAATCTGGTTAAACGAAGCCATCACTTCCGGAGAAAAGGAGCCGACAGCCATGTCTTTAGCAACAGTTGGTGAAGGAGGGATTCCCCAGTCGAGGATTGTTTTGCTCAAATTTCATGACCGCGATGGATTTGTTTTTTTCACGAATTACCATTCTGAAAAAGGCAAATCGTTAGAAAAAAATCCTTCGGCGAGCCTTCATTTCTTCTGGCCATCTCTGGCAAGGCAGGTACGGATTACCGGGAGAGCAAAAAAGACGGAACACCATATTTCAGAAAAATATTTCCATTCGCGGCCGCTTGAAAGCCAGATAAGTGCCTGGGCATCGCCGCAGAGCGGGAAAATATCTTCGCGTCGATACCTGGAGGAGCAGGTTGCCGCTTTCAGGGATAAATTTGCCGGAGCAACACCTCCCCTGCCCGGCTTTTGGGGAGGTTACAGAGTTATTCCCGATAAAATAG
The DNA here is from genome assembly GCA_028702595.1 of Mariniphaga sp. GTDB lineage: Bacteria > Bacteroidota > Bacteroidia > Bacteroidales > Prolixibacteraceae > Mariniphaga. Next base: position 25,009 of record JAQVON010000047.1, read on the forward strand.
AATTCTGGCAGGGTCGAAGCAACCGGCTTCACGATCGTTTGCTTTATATGAAAACAGAAAACAGCTGGGAGGTTGTTCGGTTGGCACCCTGATCTGTAGGAGGGTTA
>JAQVON010000048.1 GCA_028702595.1 Mariniphaga sp.
TAATGATTATAAACGGCTACTGAAATGATTTTTTTTGCCTGGTCCTGCCCAATGACATACTGGTCGAGGAATTCTTTTATCTGTTTGGGTTTAAGGAGTTGTATCCCCTTCAGGTCGAAGGATTTTCCTTTTTTTAATTCCTCCCCGATGATAGAATAGGCTTGTTCTGTGCACCGGTCGCAGATGTGTCCGTCGATACCTGCAATCAGAACGGCTACTTCTTTTTTAGTCCGGCCACAAAAAGAACATTTATCTATTTTCCCTTTGTTCATTATTTTAAAATTGCTTAGTGATAAAGGTATAAGATGGAACTCCCATAATTTTAATCATGTGTTTTTGTAGCACGAATCGTCATGGTTGTTTCATTAATTTCTTTTATTTTTTAGACTTATCCCTGATTAATATTTCATCAATCATACCATATTTCACTGCTTCCTCAGAAGTCATCCAGTAATCGCGGTCGGCATCTTTTTCCACCTGTTTTTCCGGTCTGCCTGTATGTTCTGAAATGATATGATAAAGTTCCTTTTTGATTTTCAGTATTTCGCGGGCTGTAATTTCAATATCGGATGCCTGTCCCTGTGCGCCACCCATTGGTTGATGGATCATGACCCGGGAGTGTTTCAGTGCCGAACGCTTTCCTTTAGTGCCGGCAGTGAGCAGGATAGCTCCCATGGAAGCCGCCATACCGGTACAAATGGTTGCCACATCAGCCGAGATGTATTGCATGGTGTCGTAAATACCCAACCCGGCATGCACGTGCCCTCCGGGTGAATTCAGGTAAATCTGAATGTCTTTCGAAGGGTCCGTCGATTCCAGGAATAGCAGCTGTGCCTGGATGATATTCGCTACGGTATCGTCGATGGGCACACCCAAAAAGATGATGCGGTCCATCATTAACCGGGAAAACACATCCATAGTGGCAATGTTCAACTGCCGCTCCTCAATAATGGTAGGTGAAATATAACTGTTGTAAGCTGAGCTGTAACGTTCAAGCGTAAGGCTGCTAATGCCGGTATGACCGGTTGCATATTTTTTAAATTCGTTGTATCTTTCCATTTTTATATGATTATTATTATTCATTTTTAAAGGTATCAGATGGAACTCCCATAATTTTAATTCCACTCGTTTGTGTCAAAACTTGTCATGCTCGTTTCATTTTCCCCATAAAAAAGTAACTTTGCGGTTTTGTTAAATCATTGTTAACAAAGTGCAAAGTTACAAAAAGTTTAGAGACTGTTTTAAATTTATCCATTGATTCTATTTTGCGTCTTTTTCACTCATACTGCTGCAAAATTTCCTTAAATAGCTATGGCTATTCGCGTCAATTTTGCCTTGTCTGAGCAAAAAACAGATCAAAATATTTCTAAAAAACAAAATCAAAACAGTCTCTATTTGTTGAGTCATCTGGCAGAAGTTATTTGGCCATTTCCTCAAATTCTTCCCGTGTAATCTCTTTGTTTTCCAGTGTGACTTTACCTTTCACAAAATCGACGATTTTATCCTCCAGAATTTTATTGAACAGTCGTTCTTTCTCTTCCGGTTTTTCCATGATCATTTTTGCGAACGACTCCAGCTGATCTTCGGGAGCATTGTATATACCATACTGGCTGTATTGTGTGTGAGCGATTTGTTTTGCCAGTTCAAAGGCTTCTTCTTCTTCAGCTTTCAGGTTATTTTCTTTAATCAGGTAATTTTTAATCAATTGCCAGCGAAGGTCATTCAAAAACCCGTCAAAGTCTTTTTCAATTTCTTCCGGGGTCATATTCTGATTGGATTGGGTAACCCACCGTTTGAGGAAGTTTTCGGGGAGTTCCGGATTAACCTTATTCACCAATGCCTCACGGGTGTCATAGGCAAAACGGCGTTCGGATGACTGCAGCAGGCTTTGGGCTATTTCTTCTTTCAGCTTATTGCGGAAGTCCTTTTCGGTTTTGATATCGGTTTCTTCTCCGTAAATCTTTTTGTACAGCTCTTCACTCAATTCGGCTTTGACAAAATCCAGGATTTCGAGGATTGAGAATTGGAACATACTATTCAGCTCATCTGCCTGTTCGTGGCTGATTTTCAGCAGGTGGCCAACTTCATGCCGATCCTGATATGCATCTACCGGGTTGAAAACAATAACATCCTCTTTCTTTTTTCCCAGGAATTCTTTTTTGATCTCTTCCTTTTTAATCAGGTCAACGGCAAGCAATACTCCATCGGCTTTTATCTGGTTTTCTGCTTCATCGCCCTGTTCATTGAGTTCAATAAAGTTACCTCTGACGAGACTTTTTTCGTTCACGGCATCTGTTTCCTTATTTTCTCCCATTTGGGAACAGATCATATCGATTTGTTGATCCACCATGTCATCCGATACCTGGATGGTGAAGAAGTTTAGTTTATCGTTTTCATCGAGAGGTACCTCAAGCTGGGGGGATAAGCCAATATCAAAAACAAATTCAAAGCTTTCATCCTGTTCCCAGTCAATTGGTTTCTGATGTTCCTGGCTGGGCATAGGTTCCCCGAGAATTTGGAGTTTCTCGTCCATCATATATGCAGTAAGGTTCTGCGACAGGAGTTTATTGATTTCCTCCAGCATGATTGATTTTTCAAACCGTCTTTTGATGAGATTGATCGGAGCTTTTCCCGGTCTGAACCCTGGAATGGAAGCTTTTTGCCTGTATTCCTTCAAAGTTTCCTGGACAGTTTTTTCATAATCCGGTTTTTCAATCAACACTTTGACTACCGCATTCAGATTGTCAATATTTTCTTTGGTGATCTTCATTGTATAATGTAAAAATTATTTTCCGTATAACCCGTATATACCGCCGGCACATCTTCGTGTACAGAAGTTGTGCCGGCAGTTTTGTGCGGACGAAGGGACTCGAACCCCCACGCCATAAGGCACCAGATCCTAAGTCTGGCGCGTCTACCAATTCCGCCACGTCCGCAAAAATCAGGGCGCAAAGGTAAGGAATTTTTTTAAATTGTTATCTATTATTTCCATTCAACAACCGTTCCTCTCTGTTCATTTTGAAGTTCTTCAGGAATGGCCTCTTTGATCTCACTCCACAGTAAATTGATGAGCCTGTGTTTGGCAAAATGACGGGAATAAGCTAAGCTTACTTCGCGCAGAGGTTTAAGATTACTGAAGTAACGTACGTTTTCCTTCCGTTTTTCCGACATGGTAAGGGTAGCCAACTCGGGAATCAGCGTAATGCCACCGTCCTGGTCAACAATGTTCATCAATGTTTCGAGTGAGCCTGCTTCAAAATGAAAAGGTAACTGTTTGTCAACAGAGCCTAAAAAAGAACACAGGTTAACTACCTGGTCTCTGAAGCAGTGCCCATCGCTCAGCAGCCATATTTCAGGGGTGGCAATGTCCTGCAGGGTAATATCTTTCTTTTGATACAACTTGTTTTCAGGATTGATATAAATCAACATCTCTTCATAAAAAAGAGGTTTTTCCAGAATTTTCTCCTCCTTCAGTGGAGTGACCAGGATCCCAACATCTATCAGATCTTTATGCAGTAGATGAATAATTTCATGGGTAGTTTTTTCCACTACTTTGATCAGGATATTGGGGTATTTTTTTTTGTACCGGCCAATAAAAACGGGCAGGAGATAAGGAGCCAGCGTTGGAATAATCCCGATTCGCAGCATGCCTGATATCTGGTTTTTATAGTCCTGTACGATCTGGTTCAACTCTTCGGACTGATTTAAAACCACACGTGCCTGATCAATCAGTTGTTGACCCACATCGGTCGGGATTAGCGGTTGCTTACTGCGGTCGAAAATGATGATTTCCAGGTCTTCTTCCAGTTTTTTGATCTGCATGGAAAGAGTTGGCTGGGTAATGAAGCACGATTCAGCAGCTTTTCCAAAGTGACGATAGGTGTCTACCGCAACAATATATTCTAACTGGGTCAGCGTAATCATGATATGGTTATTTGGGGTTAAAATTAGAAATTATTCGGGGATTTAAAAATCTGATCAGGTATAAAGAGTTCGATCAGCAGGTCAGATAAAAAAAAACCCGGCAAAACGAAGTTGCCGGGTGTTTTTATACCATTAATATATATAGTAGATTATTTTACAGAGTCCATGTACTGGATCAGCTCAAGTACTTTTGTAGAATAACCCCATTCATTATCGTACCAGGAAACAACCTTTACGAAGTTATCATTCAATCCGATTCCTGCACCTGCGTCAAAAATGGAGGTACGCGAGTCGCCAAGGAAATCGGTAGAAACCACTGCATCTTCGGTATAACCGAGGATTCCTTTCAATTCGCCTTCGGAAGCTTTTTTCATGGCGGCACAAATTTCTTTGTATGAAGCACCTTTTTCCAGACGAACGGTCAGGTCAACTACGGAAACATTCGGTGTAGGAATGCGTAAAGCCATGCCGGTCAGTTTACCATTCAGGCTGGGGATCACTTTTCCCACAGCTTTGGCTGCGCCGGTAGATGAGGGGATGATATTTTGTGCTGCTCCACGACCTCCGCGCCAATCTTTCTTCGAGGGGCCGTCAACTGTTTTCTGGGTGGCTGTGGTGGCGTGAACAGTGGTCATCAACCCTTCGATGATCCCGAAATTATCGTGCAGCACCTTGGCTACCGGAGCCAGACAGTTAGTGGTGCAGGATGCGTTTGACACAAATGTCATGTCGTTAGTGTAACTCTTCTGGTTTACTCCCATTACAAACATCGGGGTGTCATCTTTCGACGGAGCAGACATCACTACTTTTTTTGCTCCAGCATCAATGTGCCCCTGCGCTCTTTCCTTGGTCAGGAATAGACCGGTAGACTCTACAACATATTCCGCACCTACTTCTCCCCACTTTAAGTCAGCAGGATTGGGCTCGGAAGTTACCCTGATCTTTTTCCCGTTTACAACGAGCTTGCCTTCTTCTACCGATACTTCACCCTTAAACTGCCCGTGTGTTGAATCGTACTTGAGCATGTAGGCAATGTAGTCAGCATCGAGCAGGTCATTGATCCCTACTACTTCAACATTGTTATTTGCCATCGCTGCACGGAAAACCAAACGTCCAATGCGGCCAAATCCATTAATCCCTATTTTAATTTTTGCCATGGTAATGTAATTTTTAATTATTAACTGTATATTGTTTAAAGCACCTTAGGTTAATTCTTGAATCCTAAATATATACAAATTAAATATTAAAATTCGGGAGTTTCAAATCTAATTTTTAATTTTAGTTTCCAACCAGATATCGTTAATGTAAATTTAAAAGAGAATGTTTGATATTTGGTTAAATATATATATAGTTTAATAATTAAATGAATAGATAATTAAATGAATGAATCATTCACTTTTTTTCCCCGACCGGTTTATTGTTTCATGATTAAAAGGAATAAATGTATCATTCGTCATACATCATTCTCTTCATTTCATTAAAGCTTAGAGACTTTTTAAATTTATTCATTTATTCTATTTCGCGTCTTTTTCACTCATACTGCAGCAAAATTTCCTTAAATAGCTATGGCTATTCGCGTCAATTTTGCCTTGTCTGAGCAAAAAACAGATCAAAATATTTCTAAAAAACAAAATCAAAACAGTCTCTTATATTTTTCTATGGTATCAGATGGAACCCCCCTAATTTTAATCATACTTGTTTATGTCATGAATCGTCATGGTCGTTTCATCTCATGCATTTAAAAAGCGCTTTCTTGATTTTTTCATTGTGAATCCTTCTGATTTCATTGCACTCCCTGCGATTCGACTGAAAATATTCGATTCTCAGGAGGGTAAAAATGCAATAATTTAATAATAATTAGTAATTTGCATAAGGTTTTCGTTTTTTGAAATTTTGGCCAAATAGATAAACAGGCACTATTCCTTTCCTTTGCGTTTGATTCAGGGCATTGCGAAATGGATGAGTGTATTTTTCCGCGTTTAAATTTGTATTTCATGTTTGGAGTGAAGGATCAATTTGCATAGAGGACATGGATGTCTGATTTACAGGATATATTATGCAGGAATGGTGAAATCAGCATAAGCCGGACAATTACATGTTTTACATGAAATGAATAACATCATGAGAATAAAAAGGAATAGAAAAGCAGGTATTGTGGAAAGGGTTGTCCATTTGGATATGGGGTATTTTTGCAGGAGTTTGTCTTTATATCGGCAAAATGCGAATAACAGGACAACCCCTGGTTTAAAAAATTTACTCGTCATAATATTTTTTCTAGTTTAGAAAACATGAATTCATATATGAGTAAGCGAAAAAAATGATACTTTATTGTCGTTATTTAAAAAAATAGAATTAAAATTGCATAAATTTTTAAAGTTAAACAGGCTTATGAGAAAAGAAAAAAAGATTTTAACAACTGTATTGGGTTATCAATAGCCACCTGTTGAAAATAAAGGTGTAACGTATTATATTTTATTTGTTTTTCTTTTGTACATTGCAGATAAATTTTATACGTTTGTGACAAGTATTATGGTTTATACCTAAATAGCTAATAATCAAACAGGAGAAACGAGAATGAAGAGATTAAATAAAATTAAATCAATCAATTAAGTTCAATTTAAATTACAAGTTATGAGAAATTTGTTTACAAGATTCTTATTGATTGTCTTCCTTACTGGCATTGTACATCAGACTTATGCCGGTGGATCGGCTGCGCCGGTCCCACCGCTGTCGGATGAAATTGCATCGCTGTGGCCGGAAGACGAATCAGTTACACAGGCACAACCCGGACCGGGGAATGTGTTTGTGCTGGAGTTTGCAAAAGATTTGCATGCTACCGCGCCTTTTGGCAATCAAGGAGTTTTGGGTCTCATGTGGGATGATCAGGCCTCTGGCATCCAGCAAATTGAGACCATAAACCCAGTGGACGATCCAAGGGTTACGAAAGTTGGTTCCCGGACCGTTGAGGTGCGGTTTAACTATAACTTCGAGGAAGGTGAAATCTACCACATTACCGTGGAAGACGATGCTATTCGTTTTGCTGACGGTACATGGTTTGAAGGGATTAGCTACGACGCCTATCCCGACGATCCACACTGGAGTTTTATGGTAGATGATACAACTCCACCTCAAATGGCGGATTGTAATCTTGCCGGAAATGTAAATGGTGAATATGGTGTGGATGTTAACCTGGATCCTATTGTTATCTGTTTTGATGAACCGGTAACCTGGGCCCCCGGAGCTGACCCTTATAAAGTTGGTAATATCGCTTTTTATCTTGCCGCAAAAGAAGGACTAAATCCAAACGATGAATTTGGCGGTGACGTTATATATGCTCAACCAAACGCTGTTGTATTATATGATGATGAAGGAAACGAAGTCCCGTTTGATGCCCTCCCAAGTCCAACTTTCAGCAAAATTGAAATGTATGTGGTAGGGGAACCTGATGGAGGAAATGGTGCACCTGAAAGAGCTCCTGCCACAGATGGTGATGTTTGGCCTGCCAACCGCGATATCTATTTGCGCTTTGCTGCCGACCTGCTGGTTGACCTCGCCGGTAACCCATTCGCGGGAATTCACGGAAGTCCATTTGATCCTTATTCAGTTAGTGAAAACGAATATTGGTTTTCTACCCGGGATAATGATGCTATCTCTGTGAATGCAAAAGCTGTTCTGAATGGCTCATTTACCAGCGTACGCACAGGTGTTCTTTGGCAAAATGATGATATCCTTGTTACTATCGGAAGTGGTGACCTGGAATTTATGAGTGATACAGAAATCACCCCTGCAAATGTGAAGAATTTCATTAAGCTTACTATCGACGGAAATAATGTATCGTTTACAGCAGCTATCGATGATGCTTCTGCAACTGAAACATTGTTTCGTTTGGATCCCGGTACGCTGCCTGAAAAGAAAACAATTAAAGTAGAGGTTTTAGCTGACCAGATTCAGGATAACAATACAACTATACCTGTATTATATTATTCCAAAACATTTACAACAGGTGATTTTTCTGCACCGCTTGTAAATGCTGAAATTAATAATGAATTGTGTACCAACTTCGATTTACGGGTGACCAGCGATGAAGCAGGTAAAGTGTACTATGCCATGGTGAAGGAACCCCTTCCTGAACATTGGAACGCACAAGCTGTTACTGCTGCTGAAATTCTTTCAGGGGTACGCAATGTAGTTGTGGGTACAACTACCTATACCTATTATTTTAATCACGTTGAAGATCCCGATGAGGTTACTCCTGTATTCGGACAGAATTTAACATCCTTTATCCCGGATGAATTCGGAATCAGCGGATCATTAACTGCATTAGAGCATATTGATGATTTCACCGATGACAATAACGGTGATTCATACCGTATCTATTACTTCTCATTTGATCCGGCTGCCCAGGGTCCTTATAATACTGTTGAAACAGGATTGGGTGACGGACGGGTTTCGGCTGTGGCCAACCTGCCTGTTCAGCTTACGGACTGTCTGGAACCTGACCTTACCTGGTTTTATCAGGAAGAAGAAGAGGCCGAATGGACAGCTTGCGGTGATCCGTTGAGCGATCCGCGTATTAAAAAGGACAGCCCCTGGAAACTTGATTTCGTTGACATCGGATTAGTAGAACCTATCAAACTGGTGAATGAAAATCTTTCCTGGGAAGATGTGGTTACACTCGATGTACGTGAATATCCTTTCGGAGCTGGTAATACCTGGATGCCACATGAAATCGCTTCTATTGAACCGGTTATGGATGGTGAAGAAATTGTGGGTATTACAGTTACCCCACAAAACAATTACCCGTCAGGCGGACGCGTTCGCATTCGTTTGGCCAGTGGTTCCATTGAAGATATGGGCGGTAATGCCATCAATGAAATCATCGAATGTCGGAAAAATATCGAGTTTTACGATGATCCATGGATTGATGTATTTACTGTTGAATCCAAAGCTTTACTGGATAATCATGAATTATTTACTGAACTGAATGGTGTTGTTGCCAAAAGTAATGGTAAAATTACCGTTGAATTTAACAATCCGATATTTACACCTAAACGGGATGAAAGCGTTGACGGTGTTCTGGAACCGATCAGTTTAGATCCTTTGGCTGACAATTATGTAGGCAATTATTTCAAGCTGCATGAAGGCGACGAGGTAACTGCTTCAATTACAAGTAACCTGAAACCCGATTTCTTTACATATGAATTGTATGATGCTAATGGTGATCTGATTGCTTACCCGGGAAATGCCGGAGTGAAAAAGATTGTCGCCACTCCTAAGGAAGATTATGCTTCTGAAATCTGGTACTATATGGAGATTGAAAGTATACTTCAGGATGAGAACCGCAGGGAGCTGCAATACATTAGCAATAATGATACCTGGATTTGGGACAACAACCTGTTTGTTGACCTGCATGAACTGAATGCACCTTATCCTGCTGGTCCTTTTGCCGGTGATCCACCGTATACTCCGGAAGGAAACAGTGATAAGTATTCTATGATCTTCCGTGCTGAAGATACCGTTGCTCCTCAGTTGCATTTTGTGTTTGAGAAGTTTGATCCGGCCGATTATCCTGCTGGTAGCAGCATTGTTCCATATATTGTTGAGGAAGATAATGCTTTTGTTGACTGTGTAAATGCATTGGGATACGACCCGGATGATGATGATATTTTCGCTCCTGTTGGTGCGATCATTACTGAATGGTCAAAAATGGGAATCGAAGAAAAAGGATATTATATTGAAGAAGACCCCAACGGTTTGCGTCCATACTTCAAAATGTATGAAGTAGGAAGCAATAATCAGCTTACCGAGCTTGATTTCGATGTGGTGGTCTTGAATATCTTTGAGCCCAATGCCACAGGACCTGCTCCTTACGAAGTAGATGCTGTTTGGTTTGGCTTTGTACCGTTTAACGATCTGGCTGAAGGGAAAACCTATGCCATGAGATTTAATCCTACGTATGTAGCTGAAGGTTCCCCACTGGGAGAAAAACCTGTATTTATTGACGATAATGGTAACCCACTGGCTGTCAATACTTACGTAGAGTTCAATACCTGTATAGAACCTGATGGCTGTCTTGAAGCTGCTCTATCCATGGATATTACCAATTTCTGTGGCAAAGGCGTTGCTGATGAAGATTTTGAACCATCAGTTACAGTAACTTTTGATCAGGCATATAAGTTGAACACCGCTGCAACTACGCTGTTCACCTTGTGGCAGGGAACCACTGCAGTGGCTACTATCACAACGGATGATGATTTTAACGCTGTTAGCCCTACTGAATTTGTTATACCGTTTGATGCCTGGGGAGTTACGCTGGATGAAAATGTTCAGTACAGAATAGAACTTCACGATGAAGCCTTTGTTTCATTGGTTGGTGAATTTGCCCTCTGTGATGATGCTGATATTTCATTCTGGACTCCTGATGAGAGTGCTCCGGAAGCTATAGCCTACAGCCCTGATATCGACCATTTAGTACTAGGTACTGATAATCCAGCTACTGCCATTTCGGTAGATGTTCGGAATCCAGGAAAATTGAGCATTCGTTGGAATGAAAAAGTTTCACTGCAACCAGGTAAGGTGATTCATTTATGGGAAAACGGAAATACCAAACGTTTTACATTTGTTGCCGGAACCCACGGAAGTTTGTCTTCCTCAAACGTCTGGAGTGTTACGCTGGAGGAAGATGCTCTTGTTCCAAATACGCATTACCACGTAGAGGTGGAAGCAGGATTTGTAATCGATTGCCAGGGTAATCCATCTGCTCATCTGACAGGGCGTGGTGACCGCATCGAAGAGTTCGAAGGAGATGCAGACGGTTCCGATACCTGGACATTTGCTACCGCTGCTATTGCGGCACCTGAAGTGATTGCCTGGACTCCGAATTGCATTCTGGAACCTGGTGCTCAAAATACACAGGCTATTGCCGGCACCAATAATGTAAAAGTGAATAAGATTACCCTGACACTGGATCAGGGAGTGAATAAAGTTCCCGGAAAAAAATTGATCCTGAAACAAACGGGTGCATCTACCGACCTCTTGGTCATTGATGTGAATGATATGGTTTCTAACCATGCACGTACAGTATGGACTTATACTCCTGCAACCGAATTGTTGTTGACCATGGATACACCATACAGGATGCGTCTGGAACCAGGTGCTTTCGTGGCCAGTTTCCCGGAAGGATCTACGTTAGCTACTCCTTCCTATTTAGGAGCCGATTTCTTCAATTGCTCTGATCCTTCTTTCAACAATACATTCCAGTTCTCAGATATTACTGCTCCAACAGTAACTATCTGGCCGAATAATGGAAATGAGCATGTCCCATTTAATGCACATGGTTATGTGAAATTCTCAGAAACCATGATCGCTAAAAACGGAGGCGCTCCTTTGGTATTGACCCAGAGCAACATCAAAAACTGGATTAAAGTACTCAAAGAAGACGCTCCTGATGCAGGTACATATACAGCATTGGAACCTCATGAGTATGTATGTGAGTTTATCAATCTGGAACGTACCCATGTACGGGTTACCTTCCTGGATGAAGATGCTCCTGCTATTGATGGTGTTACAGCTAATATGGTGGACGAATGGAAGTATCAGATTGTTGTAAACACTACGGGTGACAACGGTGCTTATCTGCAGGACAACGTCGGTAATTACCTGGGTGGCAGTCAAGCTGCAGTTAAAACTTCTACCTTTACTACAGAAGACATTACTGCACCAGTGTTTTATGCAACCACCTGTGATGTTACCGATAAGAGTGTGGAAATTAATTTCACTCCTTGGGTTAACGAAGATCCTTACGGAAACGGACGGGATTATCCTGCAGAAGCTGGTAAGGTTTACTATGTTGTTCGTCCTGCCGGTACCAATGTAACTGCAGCGCAGCTTTTTGGAAAAGTATGGCCTGACGTTAAAGAGATTAACGTTCCTGCCAGCGGAGCTACAGTAACCTGGAACATGGCATCTGAAGTGAATTTTGCATCAGGGTATAACTATAGTGTATATGCTGTAATGCAGGATGATGAAGAGAACATATTTGTTGCTCCTAATTTTGGAAATGCATGGCCAACCACTGAACCCGTATTTATTCAGGCTGGTGATACCGATCCTGCTAAGGGTGCTGTTGGTCTTGCCGACATTCGTCCTCCTTACAACAAAAGCGAAGTGGTTTCCTGGGAGTTCTGTTTCTGTGATAATGATGGACCTCAGGTAGTCTCTAAAGAATATAATGGTGTTACTGATGTTCCGGTAGACGAAACATTTGAAATTGAATTCAATGAGTTGATCCAGTTTGGTGAATTTGTTATCACCTCTGGTGAAGGTACAGGTGGTACCGTTGAAACTCCTGAATTCGGATTCGAAGTACGCCTGCGTGAATGGAACAATAACGTTTCTGTTCCGATTGCCCTGGCGATGAATGGAGACAATACCGGATTTGTTATTACCCCGGAAGATCCACTTGATCAGGAAACACGTTACTATATTGAAATTGACCGCTGGGTTGTTTGGGATGATCCTGAAAATAGCTGTGATGCCATTGATAATGATGCGTTACCAGCTGGTTTCCCAACATTCACATGCGAAGGTTGCGATTTTGATTCTACTAATTTTGAGGGTTTGATTGGACGCAAAGATTGGTGGTTCCAGACTCAGGATGCCACGGCTCCTGTGTTGGTTGCTGTATCTCCGTTAGGTTCATGTGTGCCTGTTGATAACGATGAAATTGTTTTCACATTCGAAGAAAAGAATGGCATGCAGATTCAACCGCTGAGTGGTCAATCCAGAAACCTTTACATCTATAAAGAGGGTTCAACTGTTCCTTATGAAATTATCTCAGATCCCGGAGATGTGGCTGGTCCGTTTACAGATGGCACTTATACTATTACCTTCCCAACTGCTAATCCATATAACAGTGAGGAAAGTTATTATGTAGTGTGGCACAAAGATAAATTTACCGACACAGCTACTCCAACTCCATGGGCTTATACCACTACTTTAGCTGAAGTTGTTGATTATCCGTTGGATGACGAATGGCATCAGTTCTCATTTACTGCTGAGGACAGCCAACTTCCTGTTGTTGAGTGGGGCTTTATTAACACCACATGGGTTGCCAGTGGCGCTCCTTTGATGGAAGGTAAATTCGACCCGAATGATGAGCTTTCTGAACCTGTTGATCTTTGTGAAATCGCAGAGGTTCCCCAGGATCTTAAGTTTGTAGTTTGGTTCAATGAGGAAGTAGCTTTGAAAGATGTGGCTGTGGCTCCTAGTACCAACTATGCCGACAGATGGATGAATGCAAACTTCTTCCTCCGTTCAGGGTCTTCAGTATTATCATTGAAGTCTGTTAGTTATGGAACTAGTGGAAGTAGTACAACTATTGGTGGAGTTGATTTACCCGAGGATGTACAATTCTTTGAGTTAGAACCTCTGAATCCGCTGGTAAGTGCCGGTGAATACCAATTTGGTATCCAGGGTGGTGCGATCACGGATGTAAATGAAGAGGATTGCCGTACCAATACACTGGATGAAACTTTATTGTTGAACTTCTGTGTTTGGGATGCTACTCCTGCAGTTGCTGAGCTTTACGATGGATTGGAAGACATTATAATTGATGACGACGAATGCGTTGCTGAAGCTGAATACATCCGCCTTGTTTTTGACAAAAAAGTGGCTAAGACCGATGTTGTGGCTCATACATTTGATCCGCTCGGATTCCTGACCGGAGAAAATTTCAACAACATTTGGTTAGGAAGCCATACTTCTGACTTCGAAAATGATGACGATTCTCAGATATTTAAATTCTACAAACAGAGTGATGGAGAATATGTTGAGATCGATCATGTAGAAGTTATTGAAATTGGTAAAGAGTTTAAGTTCTGGTTGGCTGAACCTCTCGACCCGCAAGAAGAATATGTATTTGAAATTCTTCCTGATGTGTTGAAGGATATCGTACGTATTCCTCATGGAAATCCATATCCTGGAGATTCATGGACATTTGAGGTAACCGACTGGGAAGCTCCTTATATTACAAGTACAGTTCCTGGCGACGGAGTAACAGGTGTTTCACCGATGGCTCCGCTGGAGATAACCTTCAATGAAGAAGTAACATTGGGTACTGATGCACGGATTATCATCCGCAGCAACGATAAGGTTTATTACAACTATGCTGCAAACGATGCAAGCCATGTTACGCTGATGACGAATGAACTGGTGGTTGTTGTTAACCACGAAGGGTTAGATCCATTTACTGAATATTTTGTGGAAATAGAACCTGAATTTGTATATGATAAGGATTGCAGCTACCTGCCGTTTGAAGGAAGTGCTGAACAGAGTTATGTAGATCCTGAATGGAACTTCACAACTGCTGATACCGATGGTCCGGAAGCCAGCTTATGGCCTGTTCCGGGTGATGATTGCGTTGAAATTGATGCCGACCTGGTGATCCGTTTCGATGAAAACATTGAACTTTCTGACAAGGGTGTGCTGCATATCTATAAAGTACGTGAAAATGAAGACTGGCACGGAACCAACTTTGGTGACATTGTAGATGTAATTGATTTTACAACTGCTAATTATCCACAGGTTAAGATTACCGGATCAGATGTAGCCAATGGTCTTACCGCAAATGTAATTACAATTACTCCGTCTAACGGGCTGTGGGAATCAGATGCTACCTACTACGTACGTATTATTGGTAACGGTGTTACTGAAGATACGGAGGCTGATGTTGTGTTTGATGATAATGGTAACAGCTGGATGTATCCTGTACCTCACGATAACATGACCTTATTGCCAGGTATTCACCATAATCAATGGCATTTCACCATTGGGAATAATGATGAGCCTGTGTTGGCAGGATTTACACCTATCTGGGGAGAACAAGTTCCTGCTGGTGTGGCCAGTGCAGTTACTGATCTGACTATGACATTCGAAGACGAAGTCGCCTTCGGCTCAGGAAGTATCAAAGTTTACGAATTCATTCAGGCTCCCGAGGGAGGTACAGGTGCTCAGCAGGCTAATTTGGTTGCCGAGTATAATGTTCCTGAAAGAGTGAACGATGGTACCATTACACTGGAAGATGATAATCATACAGTTCGTATCGAGGGTGTTGAACTACTGGATGGAATCAACTGGTATTATGTGGTTGTTGATCCGGGTACTATCACCAATAACGTAGAATGTACGCTCAGAGGCTGGTCGGGTATCAGCAATCCTGATCAGTGGTTGTTCTCAACGGCTCCGGATGTTACTGTACCTGTTTTGGATGATAATTCTGTTATCTCTGAAGCATGCAGTGAACAGTATCTTGATCCGGCTACCATTACATTTGAACTTAGTTTCAGCGAGCCTGTCAGTGTAGTCAATGGAAGTAGTGGTGTGGTAGAAATTGCAGAAGTTGGCGGTGAAACTGTTGCCAGCGCTAATATTTTACCAGAAATGATCGTTGATAATGTCGTCACCCTTTCTATTGCTGACTTTGATGCAGCGTTAGCTGATCAAACACAATATGAACTTGTTATTGCCGGTGATGCTATTCATGACATGGCCACTGCAAGTTTAACCGGTACACAGGATCCGTTCGGAAATGTTCCGGCTGGTAATGAAAACTGGTTTGCAGGTGCTGTGATTCCGTTTGAAACTGGCGACTTCACAGCTCCAACAGCTGTTGATTTCGTAGCTCTTGACGGAGCACAGGATGATATGAACGCTCTTGAAAATAATGTGACACTGGTTGTAACATTTGATGAAGAAGTTCAGGATGGAGCAGGTCTGTTGAATCTGGTTAATGCAGAAACAGATGAGGTGATTACGTTTGATGCCGCTGACGATTTAGACAGCGATCCGTTTACCGTAACTTTCTCCTATACCCTGCCTGATGAAACTTCATACTATGTATTGGTAGATGAAGGATTTGTTACCGACTTTGTATACAATGATGCTTGTGATGAAGCTCGCAACAACGTAGCTATGGATGTTGTAGATGCATGGACTTTAACGATCGATGACAATACCATTCCTGCTATCACAGCTGACCTTACAGAATCAGTAGATAACCTGGACAAAACGTTTGATATTGTTCTTCAATATAACGATGTCATTTCAGCTGTTGACGCTGGCAAAGCTGTGTTAACGCTCGATGGAAGCGCTGTTGCCAGTGGTGTTACAGGTGCTGTAATAGATACTGACCCAACACAGGTGATCGTTTCTGTTACTGTTGATTTAGATCAAACAGATTATATGTTAAGTCTGGCTGATGGATTTGTACTGGATGATGCAACCTATGCCAATGCCAGCGAAGCTGCTGAAACCGGACCTTACCATGTGGGTGACCGCTCTGTTCCGATTCTTGAAAATTGGGGACCAAAAGATTTACAGACCAGCTATGTTGGCGTTGAAGTATTTGTTGACTTCTCCGATGACAGTGAACTGAGTGTTGTTGCTCCATTCGTAATTTACGATGCAGATGATAATGTAGTGACTGAATGGACTCCGGACCTGGTGAATGATGAACAGACTGCAAGCATCCAACCCGAATTGTGGTTTGGCTCTTACAAGGTTGTCATTCCTGCCGGTGCTGTAGTGGATGCCGATGGCAATGCTTATGCCGGATCCGAATGGAACATTATCATCGCTGATGGTGTGGCTCCTGACCTGGATTGTCTGCTGAGTATGACCCCGGCCGATGCTGATGATTGTGTTGGTGCCGATATTACTCTTCAGATGGAGTTCTGCGAACGGATGGCTGCCGGTGATCCTGCCAAATTGGTTAAGATCTACAATATGCTTGAAGTTCAGGGACAACTGCAGCTGAATGACCTGTTCTACTCAACAGCGGTTACCGCTGATATGGTAGACGGCAACTTCATTAACATTCCGGTTAATGGATTGGTTGATAACACCTCATACATTGTTATGATCGATGAAGGTGCTATGACTGACGAAGCTGGAAACGACTTTGTCGGAATCTACGATCCTATAAAATGGAACTTTACAACAGGTGACAACACTGCCCCGTATGTGGTGGATATTGAACCCGCAGGATTTGAAAATACTGAAAATAACCTGCCGATTATTGTCAGGTTCAGTGAAGAGGTGGCTAACGTAGATGCAACTACTATAGTTGTTGAAAATGGTGAATACACCGTTGAAGCTACTGATGATCCTCTGGAATACTTAGTTACCATTGATGCTGATGATAATGCAACAGTTACCCTGACGGTTACTACTGCTATTACAGACATTAACACGGTATGTGATCCTAATCCACTTGCTGCAGAGGTTACTGAAACCTACGTTGTTGGTGACAACACAGCTCCAACTGTAGAGATAACTGATGCTCCGGAAGAAGCAAACAATACGCTGAATAACTTCACAGTGGAAATTACTTTCTCTGAAGAAGTATCTGGTGTTGAAGCAGCGCTTGCCGGTTCTGAAGGTTTGGTGGATGTGTCATCTGATGATAACATCGTTTACCTCTTATCTTTCGAAGGCGATGATGAAACGGAAGGACTGTTACTGCTTGATGCAGCATTGGTTGCTGATGTTTCTCAAAATGCTAATCCTTTGGTAAGCGGACTGGAATGGGCATTTACAGTGGGTGATCACGTTGCTCCGACAGCTGTTGTTGATCCTGTTGAAGGGGACGACCTGAGAGATGACGAGCTTCTTGTAAGCATTACATTCTCTGAAGAAGTTCTTGGCGCTGTATTAGGTGAAGGCATCGTTGTAGGCGGTGGAGATGCAACCATTTCCAATGAAGGTTTAGTTTACACCGTAGCTATTACTGCTGCTGATGGTGCTGACGTAACCCTGACACTGAATGAACAGATTACAGATGACTCTTTCAATGCAAACGCTCTGGCCAACCCGGGTAGCTACAGCTATTCATTTGGTGACAGAACAGCTCCGACTGTTTCTGTTGAACCGGCTGACGGAGTTAGCACACCTACCAGCTTTGAAGTACTGATCGTATTCAGCGAAGATGTTACAGGTGCAGGAACTTCAAGTATTCTGGTTGACGGCACAGGTGCTGGTATTGACTTATCAACCATTGTTGCCGGAAGAGCTTACAAAGCTGTTCTGAGTGGCGATGAAAAGGCAGAAATTGTTCTGTCATTTACCGACGCGATTAAAGATTTGGCAGGGAATGCTCTTGAACCTGTTGAATTTACCTATACTGTTGGTGACTTCACCAATCCTACTCTGGTTGCAGATCCTGCTTCTGGTACATTTATTGAAAACGAAGTGGTGGTTAACCTCACCTTCGACGAAGATGTTACCAACGTTGCTCAGGCTGTAAGCGTATCAGCAGGAACGGTTGTCGTTACCGGATCAGGCATGGAATATACAGCTGTTATTACAGCTCCAAGCCTTAGTTCAGTGAACCTGGTTGTAAGCAATGCTGTGAAAGACCTTGCTGGAAATGCATTTGAAGGCGCTACATTCACCTATAATGTTACAGGTCTTGTTCCGATTGCTGACATTCAGGGTCAGACTGCCACTTCACCGGTTGCAGGTAAAGTTCTGCAAGCTGAAGGTACTATTACAGGCGTTTCTCCATATGAAGGATTCTTCATGCAGGATGACAACGCAGCCTGGAGTGGTATTTGGGTAGCTTACAGCAATACTGAAGACCTGAATATTGGTGACGGTGTGCATGTTGTGGGTACTGTAGCTGAAGTTTCTACAGTGACTACGTTGAATGCTACTGAAGTTACAGGAATTGATGCACCAATAACGGTTGTTCCGGTTGATGTAGCATCTCCTGCAGCTGCCAGAAATGAAATGTACGAAAGTGTACTGGTTAAAGTTAGCGATGCTACAGCTACTGCTGCAAACAGCATTGGTATCTGGACAGTATATACAACTGCTGTGAACAACATTCAGGTTGGTAACTGGATGTTCACTTATGCTCCATTAGAAGATGGGGAATACAATGTAACCGGTATTGTTAATGCCCGTCTGGAAGCTTTCAAATTGGAAGCCAGGATGGTCTCTGATATCGAAGCTGCCAGCATCCTGACTGTTCAGGGTAAAGCTGCTCAGTCATCATGGATTGGTAAATCAGTTCAACTGACTGGTACAATTACAGGTATTTCCCCTGCAGAAGGATTCTTCATGCAGGATGACAATGAAGCATGGAGTGGAATCTGGGTAGCCTACGGAAGCACTGCTGACCTTTCATTAGGCGACGGTGTTGAAGTTACTGGTGTTGTAGCAGAAATTTCTACAGTGACTACTATTAATGCTACTGATGTGGATGAAGTTGCTGCACCAATCGTGGTGGCTGCTATTGAAGTGGATTCTCCTGCTCAGGCCAAAAACGAAATGTACGAAAGCGTACTCGTTCAGGTGAAGGGAGCCCGTGCAAATGCAGCTAACGACATTGGTCTGTGGACAGTCTACTATCAGCCTATGAATAACATAGTTGTGGCTAACTGGATGTTTGATTACACACCTGAAGAAGGACACTTCTATGATGTTACCGGTATTCTGAATACTCGCCTCGAAGCGTTTAAACTCGAGCCGAGGGTAGAAGCTGACATCGTTGATCTTACAGCAACTGATGTAGCTCCTGTTACGAGTGCTCTTGAGTTCAAAGTTTATCCGAACCCATTCAATGATCGGATAAGCATTGACCACAATGATAAGCTGACCAGAGTTGTTATTAACAACATTGCCGGTCAACGTGTTATGGATATTGAATATCCTGGACATGTCATTGAAACGGCTCATCTGGTTAGTGGTGTTTATCTGATCAGTTTAATGACTGAAGATGGCATCGTTAAAACCGAAAGGATTGTAAAAAGGTAATACCGAATTGATTGATTAAAAAGGGGGAAGCTTCGGCTTCCCCTTTTTTATTGGCCCGGCCTAAAGCCTGGCCATTTTTTAATGGTTTTTTATACCTTTGTGGTCATCATTAAAATGTATTTTATGGAGTTTTTAAATCGACACGTTTCCGTACGAAATTTTAAAAATGTACCTGTTGAGGATAAATTGTTGGAGAGTATTCTCTATTCCGGTACCCGGGCTTCCAATACCGGGAATATGCAGGCTTACAGCATGGTTGTTACCTGTCGTGAACCGCAAAGACAAAAACTCGCTCCTTTGCATTTTAATCAACCTGTGGCTATCCATGCCCCTGTGTTAATCACATTCGTTGCCGATTTTAACCGTTTCTCCAAATGGTGTCAATTCAATAAAGCCCAACCAGGCTATGCCAACTTCATCTCTTTTTTTACTGCGTCAATCGATGCCCTGCTTGTAGCACAGAATGTTTGTATCGCTGCTGAAAATAATGGATTGGGTATCTGTTACCTGGGTACAACCACCTATAATGCTCAGGAGATCATTGAAGTGCTTGGACTCCCCAGGTTAACCTTTCCGGTAACTACTGTTGCCATGGGTTATCCGGATGATCTGCCGGAGCTTACCGACCGGCTTCCTTTAAAAGGTATTGTTCATTACGAAAAATACCAGGATTATTCAGAGGCACGAATCCGTGAGTTATATGCCTTCAAAGAAAACCTCGAACAGATGCAGCAATATGTGAAGGAGAACAATAAGGAAACCCTGGCCCAGGTTTTTACCGAGGTTCGGTATAAACTCGAAGACAATGAATTTTTTTCATCCAAAATGTTAGATACATTGAAGATGCAGGGATTCATGAAGTAAGCACCGGAAAGAATTTAGATCCTGTCCCGTTTATGAATAAATTTTCTAAAGTAATACAGGATGGGATTGGTGTATTTTAAATTTTTCCAGGGTCGGCTGGAATGGGGCTGGTGTAGCACTTCTAATCCCTTGGCAAGGTAGTTATGAAATCCATTTTTTTTCGCTATTCTGCTTATGGTCACATCGAACCAATCTTTATTATGTGCTAAATGTTTAAAATCGTATATTTTGAGAAATTCATAGGATAACAGGGTACAGCTAAAACTCAGGCTTCGTGGCGTATCTATTGTTTTGGTACTTTTTATCTTTTCATACTGGTATGGAAAATTGTATTTTCCGGAAGCATCGACGGTTATTGCTCCCACAAGACCCGGTTTGATATTGGTGTCTGTAATCTGCAGAAGTTGACGTATAGTATTTGGTTTAACGATAACGTCTGATTCGAGGATGATGAGGTGGCACTTGTTCTCCAGCGCTTTTTTCTGAGCAATTTGGAGCACCAATTTGTAGTTGGGTGAAGGGGTATTTGTCAGTTCCTCCAGATGTACCAGACTAAAATTATATTTTTTTTGAGTTTCAATGAGCAAGTTTTTGGTTTTCTGCTGACTGAAATCGTTAAAAACGATGTATTCCAGGGGGCAATCCGATTGACAAACTGCTTCAATAGTTTTTAATGTGGTTTCCGGAGAATCTTTCACCGGAGTAATTACAATTGTTTTTGGCATGCTTTTATTTCTTGATGCAAAGTTAACTTGTTTTTTTGTTAAAATCGCGTGAGAAAGCCTGTGCCGTTGGCATAATCAAAATATCATCGATATTCACATGCTTGGGCCGGGTAATTACAAAAAGGATAGTTTCTGCTATATCATTTGCATAGAGGGGTGTAAATCCCTCATAAACTTTATCGGCACGATGTTTATCGCCTTTAAACCTGACCAGGGAAAATTCGGTATGAACAGCTCCGGGGCAAACGGATGAAACTTTGATTCCGTAGGGAAGAAAATCCAGTCGCATGCCTTTTGTGAGGGCCTGGACGGCATGTTTCGTCGCACAGTATACATTTCCCAGGGGGTATGTTTCTTTGCCGGCAATGGATGAGATATTCACGATATGGCCTTCTCCACGTTGGATCATCTTCTTTGAAATGATTCGTGTAATTTGAAGCAATCCTTTGATGTTGGTGTCGATCATTTGGTCCCAGTCGGCCGGATCCCCTTCATTTATAGTACTCAAACCGGCAGCCAGACCGGCATTATTGATGAGAATACCGATGTTCTGCCACTCTTCCGGCAGGTTTTTTATAGCATTTTCTGTCTCCTCCGGATTTCTGATGTCGAAATGTAAAGTATATACCTGAGTTGAATATTCCTTTTCCATTTTGTTCTTCAAGGCATTGAGTCTGTCCTGGCGGCGTCCGGTAAGTATTACTTTATAATTATTTTCGGCCAGCATAAAAGCGGTAGCCTCTCCGATTCCCGACGTAGCACCGGTTATTAATGCAATTTTTCTCATGATCTGTTCAAATTTATGTTCCCGAAATTAAAAAATTGGCTCATACTATGAAAAAATTCGCGTACATAATTAACTTTGTCTTTACTTGATACCAGCAGCATGGTAATAATTGTGAATGAATTAGGCTAAAAATCAGTAAATATGAAGAATAGTATCGAAGAGGAGAATAAATTTACTATTGACATGATCCCGGAGCCGGAAGATATAGAGAATGTTATTTTCACACTCATGGTTAACCCCAATCTTTCGAGCATTAACTATTTCAATGATTTCAGTGATCTGGATATTTTGCCCGATTCCATAGGAGAGAGCGACAATGATGAGACCGGATTATTTGACCTGGATGCTCCCGGTTCGAGTATGGTCATGAGCACACATGCTTTTCATCATCATTTGGAGAATGATCCCAAAAGAGCAGCAGAGATATTGGTGTCGCGCGCTGTGCGTAAGATGTTATGTTTTGGTGCCCGGCCGGTTGCTGTCAGTGCTTTTCTGTACCACATTGATTTTGCTGACCCCAATGGGCATTCCATCGCTTCAGGAGCAAAAAAAGGACTTGAAAATGTTGCCGAAAAGTTTCATTTAAAGATCCTTGACCGGAAAATCAGGTTCGATCATTTTTCGGGTCATGGTCCGGTACCTCCAACCCTCATCATCAGCATGGCAGGTGTGGTTGACGAGAAGAACCGGTTAACCACCCATGCCTTCAAGAAAAAGGGCGGGAATATCTTTATGCTGGGGTGCTCGGTTGATGATATCGGCTCGTCAGAGTATCTCGAATTTTATCATGGTGTTTCAGAATCGGCACTCCCGGCATTTAACCTGGAGCAGGAAATAGTCCTTCAAAAGGCCTTGCTTGATTTACATCAGAAGGAACTGATACAGAGTGCTAGTCCGGTAGGAAAAGGAGGCTTGTTTTTTACCCTTCTGCGGGCTGCCATACCCAACGGTCTTGGATTCGATATCACTTCCGACGCTGAAATACGGCTCGATTCTTTCCTGTTCGGAGAAGCTATGGGCAGAATTCTGCTTGAGGTAGACCCTGAAAAACAGGACGAGTTTGTGGATTATTTGTCGGGTAGAAAAATCCCATTTTTTGCATTGGGACATATTACCCGGGGAGAACTCAGGATTGACGATCACTCCTTCGGATATATTGATAAGATGACCTCAGGGGTTTAAATATACCGGCATATCTGTGTGCCTTTGACCACTTCTGACCCATGGCAGTTACTCCATATCAAAATACCGGAACAGGGAAGAAAGATCAGGTGGAGGAGATGTTTGACAATATTTCCCCCAGGTATGACCTGTTGAACCATCTGCTATCGGCAAACATCGATAAACTCTGGCGCAGAAAGGCCGTGAACCGGCTTCGGAAATTTCATCCCGCACACATTCTGGATATAGCCACGGGAACAGCCGATTTTGCTATCGCTGCCTCACGGATTTCTCCTGAAAAAATTACCGGAGTAGATCTTTCGGAAGGCATGCTGAAAATGGGCAGGGAGAAAGTTAAAAGGAAAGGATTATCTTCAATCATCAGTCTTCAAAAAGCTGATTCGGAAAAACTTCCCTTTGAAGATAACAAATTTGACGCAGCGATTGTGGGATTCGGGGTTCGGAATTTTGAACATCCGGACACCGGCCTGTCAGAAATATACCGGGTGCTGCGCAAAGGAGGTGTTCTCATCATTTTGGAATTCTCCAAACCACGTAACAAATTGATCAGGAGTATATACTTTTTTTATTTTACCCGGGTGCTGCCTTTTTGGGGAAAACTTCTTTCCAGGGATGACAGGGCTTATACCTACCTGCCCGAATCCGTAATGGAATTTCCTGATGGAGAAAACTTTACCGGTTTATTGGAAAAAGCAGGATTCAGCGCTTGCAAAGCATCCCCTCAAACCATGGGGATAGCCACTATTTATGAGGCACAAAAACATTAAATGCTGAATCGATACAATAAAAATTTACTTTATTTGTTTCAAGATAGTACGAATGGATCTGCGATCAGATACATGAGTTTGAAATTTGTTCGTCAAATTGTTATATTAGCGTTTTTATGGCCTGGCGGAGACTGTATATTATTTTGATATCCTTGGTTTTATCATTTATTCTGTTGAGATTGGTGCGATTACACAAGCTGCTTTCCAATACGTTTACGATACGTAAAGCATATGCAATGCCTGTGAGCAAATGGGTGCTTTCCACGTTATTGTTGGTGTCGGTGAGTTCCGCCTTCGGGCAAAAGCAAAAAGTGAACTTCATGACTACCTTTGACGATAAACGGGTTCATTTTGGCTTTACCCTGGGAATAAATACACTTGACTTTGCTGTATCGCATTATAATCCAATTGGGAATAATACTGATTTTGAATCCCAAGAATGGCCACATGACCCGGATCAAATAAAAGATGAAGATTTTGTTTATGCCGATGTAGCCCACATTATACCTGGGTTTACAGTAGGAATTTTGTCGAGTCTGAGGCTGACGAAAGACCTTGACCTGCGTTTTCTTCCCGGTTTATCGTTTGGAGAGCGCAAACTTACCTACAACATTCCGGTTTTTGAAGGCGGCACCTATCAGTCATCAACTTATTACTCCATCAAATCCACCTATCTTGATTTCCCGTTACTTTTTAAATACAAAGCTCGTCGCATCAACAACGACCGGCCTTATGTTGTTTTTGGACCGGCCTATCGTATCGATATTAGTCGTGCAGATAAAGACAATGATCTGGTCTGGTTACAATCCAACGGTTTTTATGC
>JAQVON010000009.1 GCA_028702595.1 Mariniphaga sp.
ATTAATCCACCAGAATAATCAGAATAAAACTTTAAGGGATTAAATTACTTTTATTAATTCCTTAAGAAACGGAGGATTGGTCTCAGAATATAAAGAGAGATTTTTTTTTTTTTGCATTTTTATGGTTTGGCTACAAATGAATGATTTAAATCGGTTATGAAGAAAAAAATAATTTTCACGTTACTATTTCTTGCATTAGCATCAGTTGGGGGACTCATGTTGCTTACAGGCTCAAGCGGGGAAAAAGCGAATATTACGATCCCGGTAACACGCGGACCATTTGAAGTTTTAATCTATTCTACCGGGCAGCTGGAAGCAAAAAGTTCTGAAAATATTGTTGTTCCTGACATTTTACGGGACAGGGAAGTTCGGATTTATGAAATCAAGATTACCGATTTAGTTGAAGAAGGAACCGTTGTTGATTCGGGTGAATATGTGGCATCCCTCGACCACAAAGTAGTAGAAGAGGTACTCGTCACTGCACAGGAGAGTTTGGAGGAAGCCCTCAACAGTTTTGAAGACGCCAAAATGGATTCAAACCTAAACCTGAGCAACTATCGCGATCAAATCATCAACGCGCGTGAAGAGGTAGAAGAGATGCAAATTGTACTGGATGAGTCGAAATATGAATCTCCGGCAGTGATCAGGAAAGCAGAGATGGATCTGGACAAGGCCAAACGGAAACTGAATCAGGAAATCAAGGGATATGCCTTACGGGAAAGACAGGCTATTTCGAGGGTTGAAAGAAGCGCCATTAACTTGAGAACTCATGAAAACCGGGTAAAACTGTTGCATGAAGTATTGAGTTCACTCCGGATTCATGCCCCCAAACAGGGAATGGTTATTTACGGCAGGGACCGGACACGTGAAAAAATCAAAATTGGATCATCCGTAAGTGCCTGGAGTCCTATTATCGCAACACTTCCCGATCTTTCATCCATGCTCTCAATTACCTGGGTGAATGAAATTGATATTTCCAAAGTGAAAACAGGGCAGAAAGTCAAAATTGGAATAGATGCTTTACCCGATAAAATATTGGATGGGGAAGTCGTTTCCGTTGCAAATATTGGTCAACCTATGCCCAAAAGTGATGCAAAGGTATTTGAAGTAAGAGTGAGTATTTTGGGAGATGTGGGAGAATTGAAGCCGGCCATGACAACTAGCAATATAGTTCACACTGCGTCTTACTCCGATACCTTGTACATTCCTGCTGAAACCATATTTGAAAACGATTCACTTCAATTTGTTTTCCTTGAAAAAAATGGATCGGTAATAAAGCAAATAGTGGATCTGGGCGATGAAAATGAAAATCATGTACTGATTCGCAAAGGATTAACCGAAAACGACAATATCTTATTAACTGCCCCTGATAATCAAGAAGATATCGCTTTTGAAGGGATGGAAATATACCAGGAGATAAAAGAACGGAAATTACAGGAAGAACAGGAGGCGAAAAAAGCCGAAAATGAAAAAGAGACTCTTTCCCACTCGATTATGAACCGTAACTTCCAGGAAAGAAATTGAAAATAATTGCAGGATGAAACGAGCATAACAATTTATGAAGCAAACGATTACAATTATGCGAGTTCCATCTGATATCATAGAAAGAAATCATTTTGTGAGATGAAAGGAATTATTGAACGATATACATACAATGTTGCCAGTGGGATAGAAGCTATTTTTGCCAACCGGGTTAAATCGTTTCTTACCGCCCTGGGAATTATTTTCGGGGTTGCTGCGGTAATCAGTATGCTTGCTATTGGGAATGGTGCAGAGCAAGAGATACTGGAACAAATAAAAATGGTTGGGGTCAATAATATCATCATTTCCCCCACCGAAAACGTAGTAAACCTGGAAGATCAACAAAGCTCAGAAGAAGAAACATCTGTCAGCTCAAAAAGATTTTCCAAAGGATTGACCCTGCTCGATGCAGAAGCCATTCAACAAGTTATTCCAACCGTAGGGAAAGTTTGCCCGGTGATCACCTATAACTATTCAGCCATTCTGAACGGCAAAAGTAAACCAGTTGTTCTTGAGGGAATGAACAACAACTACTTTGATCTTTTCAACATTTCCTTACAAAGTGGTGAATTTTTTTCCCCTGGTCAGGTTGAAAATGGCTTTCCGGTTTGTATCATTGGAGATAATATAAACAATGTGTTCTTTAATCATGAGGACCCTATTGGGAAATACATCAAATGTGGACAGGTTTGGTTACAGGTTATTGGAGTAGTTGAACGGAGAGATTTTACTGCCTCAGCATCAGATGAACTGGGGATCAGCAGTACAGACAATAAAATCTTCATTCCGGCAAAGACCATGCTGCTGCGCTTTAAGAACCGTGCTCTTTTGAGAGCCGATGAAATTGAACTTGCCGCGATGTCGAGCGGGAGCAACCAAAAGGAAAATTTAAATCAGCTGGATAAAATTATCGTTCAGGTAGACGAAACAGAATACCTGAGTTCGACAGCAGAAATTATAAACCGAATGCTCTTCAGAAGACACAACGATTTATTCGATTTTGAAGTTACTATACCTGAGCTTCTGCTGAAACAACAGCAACGGACAAAAAATATTTTTAATATTGTTTTAGGAGTTATTGCCGGAATTTCTCTTATTGTTGGAGGCATCGGAATTATGAATATCATGCTTGCTTCGGTAATGGAACGTATCCGGGAAATAGGGCTTAGGCAGGCAATCGGAGCTTCCCGTAAGGATATCATTGCACAGTTTTTATCCGAATCGACGTTGATAAGTGTCACAGGAGGGATACTTGGCATTGGACTGGGAATAATCATTTCGAGGGTAATTATGGTGGTGTTTGATATAAAGACTGTAATCTCAGTATTTTCTATTGTGATATCATTTGGGGTTTCTGTAATTATCGGTGTCACATTTGGTTATATCCCTGCCAAGCGGGCTTCAGATCAGGATCCGGTTGAATCATTACGATATTAGTTCAATCTACTATAAACTTTCATCAGCAAATGAAGTACAAAATCATATTTTTCACACTGATTCTATTTTCCGGTTTTTCGTTGAGAAGCCAGGAAAAAAAATATCTTACCCTGGACGATGTAATCGATATTGCATCACAGCAGTCGTTAGATGCCTTCCGAAATAAGAATATGTATCTGTCCAGCTATTGGGAATTCAGATATTTCAAAGCCGACCGGCTACCCACCTTGAGTATTGAAGCTACTCCGTTTGACTTTAACCGGTCGATGCAAAAAGTTTATAACTATGATGAGAACAGGGATGAGTATAAATCTCGTGAAGATTTAAGTTCAGAAGTTGCTTTACTCCTGAATCAAAATGTTGGGCTAACGGGTGGTCGTATTTTTGCCCGTTCAGAGCTAAATTTAACGGAGAAGCTGGGTGAAGACAGAATTTCTTCCTACTCCTCCACCCCATTTAGTATTGGATATTCTCAAACTATTAACGGATATAACAACCTGAAATGGACGGCAAGAATTGAGCCCCTTAAATTTGAAAAAGCAAAAAAAGATTTTATCCAATCCAAGGAAGAACTGAGCATAAAGGCCACCCGTCGCTTTTTTGACCTGGTTGATGCCCAGATTGAAGTAAAAATTGCCACCACCAACCTGGCCAATGCAGATACCCTATATAAAATAGGTACAGGTAGATTTCAGGTGGGTACGGTTACCCAGGATGAGTTGTTGAATCTGGAACTTGGTTTCATGAATGCCCAGCTTGCCCTAACACGGGCACAAATTGGACTGGAGCGTGCCCAGGCACAACTTAATTCATTTCTGGGATATGATAAAAATACCAAAATTGAATGTATTATTCCAAACAGTTTACCTGATTTACATATTGAAGCAACTGAAGCAATAACAAAAGCTTACGAGAATAATCCTGAAATTATTAACCAGCAGCAGCGCCTGCTTGAGGAAGACCGACGGGTAAAACAGGCAAAATCTCAATCCGGTATCAGTGGAGATCTGTACGCTCTTTATGGGCTAAACCAAAATGCACAGGAACTGGGATTGGTTTATCAAGATCCACTTGACCGGCAGCGACTGCAGGTTGGAGTAAATATACCGGTGCTGGACTGGGGCCGCCGGAAAGGACGGCTGGCGATGGCCGAATCGAACCGGGAAGTTGTGCGTATAAGCATTAACCAGGAAAAAATTGACTTTGAACAAAACGTGATCATGAACGTTATGGAGTTCAACTTGCAGGCCGATCAGGTTCTTAGCAGGGCAAAAGCAGACACTATTGCCCAACTGGGGTATGATGTTACACAACAACGCTTTCTCATTGGAAAAGTAGATGTTACCAAACTCAACCTGGCCCGAAATGACCAGGAATCGGCAAGACGTGCGTATATCAATGCATTGAGATCTTATTGGAACTACTACTTTACCATCAGACAACTGACTCTTTTTGATTTTGAAAGAGAGATTACCCTTACTGAAGATTTTGACCGATTAGTAAATAGTTATTAAAAACTTATGTCGTTAAAAAGAAAAAGTATAATCGGAATTCTTGTTGCCGCAGTAATTATTATAGCTATTGCTATTATCGGCAAAAGTACGCTGACCGGTTTCAAAACCTATACGATCAGAAAAACAAAATTTGAATCCATCATAACAGCAAAAGGTGAAATCCAGGGGAAAAATGCCATTCTTATCTCCTTCCCTGATGAGCTGAAACACCGGGATTTACGTATACATGAATTCCAAATAAAAGATATAATCCAGGAAGGTAGCATCGTGAAAAAAGGCGATTGGGTTGCATCCCTCGATAAGGATAACATCACCCAGCAGATTCAATACAATAACGATGATCTGGAGCGTCGATTAGCCGATTTCAATGATGCAAAAATTGATACAGCAATTGAGCTGACCAACCTGAGAGAGGAGATGAAAGAATTTAAATACGAACTGGAATACAGAGAGTTGGAATTAGAACAGGCGAAATATGAGTCTCCGGCATACCAAAGAAAAGTTAAGGTTAGTTTTAACAAAACTGTGCGACAAATTGAAAAAAAGAAACGTGATTATGAATTAAGAAGATTATACCTGGCTGCCAGAACAAAACGAAGACAAGACTGGTATAATTATTCTCTTCAGCGTGATTCTCTGTTGAAAAAGGCACTGATTGCCGCCGACATTGTGGCGCCCAACGACGGAATAATGATGTACGCCAGAACTAGAAATGGAAGAAAAATCAGAGTCGGGGATCATGTGAACCAGTGGAATCCAACTATTGCTACCCTGCCCGACATGACAACTCCTGTTTCCGAAACCTTCATTGAGGAAATACAAATCACTAAAATTAATATAGGAGATAGCGCGACAATCACTATAGATGCGTTGCCCGGGAAAATTTATAACGGAGTTATTTCTAAAATAGCCAATATCGGACAGGAAATAGCCGGCTTTGAATCCAATGTATTCCATGTCTTGATTCAGCTTAACGGATCGGATCCTGAGCTTAAACCAGCCATGACTTCCAATAACAACATCATTATTCACAGCCTTCAGGATGTAATCACTATTCCAAGAGAATGTCTGTTTGCAGAAAATGGAAATAATTTCGTTTACCTGAAAAAGGCCGGAGAAATTTACAAACATCCTGTTATATCAGGTATGGAAAATGAAACAGTTGTTGTTATTGAATCGGGATTGAGCATGCAAGATAAAATCTTGTTTTCTCCTCCGGAGAAGGAAAAAGTAATTGAATCAACGGAAAATATTGCTTCAAAATAAAACCTGAAAATCTGGTTAGATTTTAAAAGTACGTCAGGTGACTAACAGGTAGTGATCTACCTGTCACTTTCGTTTAAAAACTGTGGTTAAGAAGCATAACGTGAATAAAAAATCAGCAGGCAGCAGCCTGAAAAAAACCGCAGCTGCTGATTTTTATTTAAATCGATCTTTATATCTCCGGAGCATTTTTCAGCAGGTACGATTCTGCCTCCAGGTTCCATAATCCTTTTGTTTTTACTACCAATTTAGCCAGTTCGGCAAAGAAGGGATTGGTTTTACCCAGCTCTTCAAAATCATCGATAGCCGTGAGTGACAAATTCTTTTGGGTATAGATAAGCTTTTTCCCTCCCGGAATGCCGGGCAGGTTGAGAGTAGTTTCAGCTACTGCATTCAGTCCTCCGATGTGCGTAATAAGTCCTGCCGGGTCAAGGCCATTGGCCATACATTCCAGCGCTTCTTCCATATCATTTTTATTTCCCCCTGACGTACCGGCAATATGAGTTGCTGCATAATGCACATTATAGAAGTTCAGTTTAGCTGAAAAATGGGGGTCGGAAGGTCCTGCAAAAAAGTTCAGGCACCCATCAAATCCCAGGATAGCATCGGCTTGTTCCACTACAGGGGCAACAGGCGCAAATGCAAACACATCATGATAACCCGTACCACCCGATAATTCCTTCAGTTTCTTAACTGGTTGATCACAATTTCCAGTATTCAGGTAAACCAGCTCAATTCCATTTTCTTTTGCCAGTTTTACAGGAAATATTTTTGCGGCACGGTCAAGTCTGGCCTGGTCAATATCGGTAATTACAAGTAACGATGGTTTACGGTCTTTTCGGTTCAGCACATAGCTGATGGCAGCAAGTCCCATCGGCCCTACACCTGCAAGAATGGCCATTTTTCCACCGTCAACTATCTCCATTTGGTGGACATATGAACCCGGTTTAGTATGGTAATTGGCGTGCATAGCGCCAATAACACAACTTAATGGTTCAGCCATGGATGCCGGATAAAATCCAGGACCATCGTAAATGAGGAGGCAATCTTGCAACAACACATCCTTAGGAATGATTATATAAGTTGCATCCCCTCCAATATAGGGATACGTGTATCCCGGAGCACTAAGTACTCCTAAAGGTCCATCCTCGTAATAGATGGCTGTTTGAATAGAAAACTTCTGACCTGCCTGAAACCTGTCCTTATAACTGGCTCCCACTTCTACCAGTTCACCAGCCATTTCATGGCCAACAATGACCGGATTCTCATGCACATCGTGGGGTACCCGTTTATGATCAGCACCCTGTATAGCTGCTTTATATGTCGACATGCAAATACTGTCGGATACTACCCGGGCTAAAATCTCATCTTCTTTGATCTGAGGAAGGTCAAACTCTTCCAGCCGCAAATCTTCCTTTCCATATAATCGGACTGCTTTTGTTTTCATAATAATAAAATTAATTAATGTATTGTATTCAGGCAAATATAAAATCACGTCCACATCAAGTTACAATCGCCCAGGAAACTCACCTGTTGATTTATTTACCTTATATGATTCCAACTTGACCCCTTAAACCGGGATGTTCGTTTATAATCCATTACTTTAACATATTCTGACCACCTGTGACCGGAATAGCCTGTCCGGTTTCATACAGTTGTTCGATGGCATAGAAAATGGCTTTTGCAACATCATTTGGAGTACATCCCCTTCCGGCAGGTACCTGTGCTTCATAAAACGCTTTTACCTCTTCCATTGTTTTGGCTTCCGGCACTTTTCCTGCATTCAGGTATTGCACAAATAATCCTTTTTCCGGGTCACTCCACAAAGGACCATCAAAAAAATTCCCCGGACAAATTGAATTAACCTTAATACAGTATGGCATCAGTTCCAGTGCAAATGACTGGGTTAAACCAATTCCCCCAAATTTTCCTCCGGCATATGCAAAATTTTTGTTGCTGCCTTTCAATCCCGACTTGGAGTTAATTTGAATAATATCCATGAAATGATCCGGTTTATACTTATTTTGAATTTTCATGATCTGTTGTGCGTATTTGGCACAGAGAAAGTAACCGGTATAATTTACCTGGGTCATTTTTTCGAACGTTTTCTGATCCATTTCGTCCAAACTACCAGCGCGTAAAATTCCGGCATTGGAAATCATAACATCCAGTCCGCCAAACCTAAGTACTACCTGTTGTACCATATTTTTGACAGATTCGGCCCGGGCTACATCAACGTCAACAAAGCATGCCTTATTTTTTGTGCCTTTGGCATTTAATTTTAGTACCAGCTCCTCTCCCTTTTCTTTATTCAAATCGGCAACAGCTACATTGGCTCCCTCCTGAAAAATAATTTCAGCAATGCCTGCTCCAAAACCCTGAGCTGCCCCTGTAACAATGACAGTTTTGTTTTCAAGACGCCCCAGCATTTTACTCCCTAGAGATACCTTTTTCCGGTAATTCTCAACTTCCCAATTTTCTATAAATGCTGCCTGTTCATTTGAAAGAGGATGGGGACCTCCAAAATTTTGGGACAACGTACTGATCTGACAGAAATCGTTAACCATATCTTTCAAATAACCAACGCTTACTGCTGAATTTTCAGCTACGATAACACCTTCCTGTCCAATAAAAAGAACTTTAGGCATTGCTCCCTTACGCTGCCGAAAATCAAATATTTTCTTTCCGGCTTCTTCAATTACATCCTCACATTCTTCTCTGTTTTCAATGAACAGATATTCCGACAGACAATAAACCATCTGATCGGGATTAAAAGGACGAGCAATACCCTCTCTGAAACTTTTTTCATCAGCAATAAACGGCTTGATCCAAGAACTGTTAAATGCCAAAGCAACCTTTAGATTTCCATCAGAAAGCAACATACGTATTGCCGGCAATATTTCTGCCATTTTTTCTGAAACATCTATTTCTTTTGATTCAGGGAATACAGGAAATGTTGCCTTTAATTTTTGCTCAATGACCTGGTAGATACTTTTTATTTCATCAGTGGTATCAGCAGCAACAAAAACACCATGATTTTGAATCAGTACGATTTTCGGGTCGCGATGAAAACGCTTGTTATATGTATTTATTTTTTCAGCAACAGTAACAAATAAAATGTACCCGGGATCAGTATAAGGAACAAAAAGTACCTCTTCCCCAAATATTTCCAGGGATTTTGATTCAGCCAGATTGCTGCACATCAACCCGTTAACCAATGTAGAGTGGGTATGAACCACATAACTATAATTAAACAGGTTATGCAAGGAAGTTTCTACAGAAGGGCGCAAACCGGAGTTTGGATCTAACCGACTGTTCATCAATGCATTTTTAACCTCATCTTCTCTTTTAGCCGGGTCGGGAGAAAATCTTTGTTTTGGAATTTTGTTCAGCTGATCACGACTGAGGATACAAAATCCGTTTTCATCAATATCTCCCAGGTTTATCCCACTGGCTTTGATCCACAGGTGATCATCATTTTTATAGGAAGTATTTCCTCCTCCGGCAATTACGTAGTCTTTTTGCAGACCGTAATATCTTGAAATCTCAATTAAGTTACTTATCTCTGGTTTCATAAATATTTATTTCATCTGTTAAAATTAATTGTTTTCAAAGGTATAAGATGGAACTCGCATAATTTTATCATAAACGTTTGAATCATAAACCGTCATGCACGTTTCATTTATTCATAAAATGAGCGATCACCTCTTTACCCAGTGTAACAAATTTCTCTTTGTTTTTTATTTGGGCTTGTCTTCCTTTGAGGTACCCTTCTTCTCCCCTGGCAACCAGGTATTGATGAGCAGCGATCACTGCTGCCCCTTCATAGTTGATTGCCTTCAATTCATTATCGAGTGGCACTCCGTGGCGGCAGGTAATTTTCAAAGGGTCGAGCTGGGGAGAGTTGTGCTCAGTGCCAAAGGTAATCAAAAACCCATGCTTGTGAAAAAAGCCAACGAAATCCTTCAATATATTGAAATCATTCCGGCCAGGGATTAGTTCGATGGCGAACACATTTTTTTGAACTAGCTCCTGAAGCAACTTTTCCCAATCGGCTTCATATTCAGTAAGTATGCCCTTAGAATCATCAAGCAGAACCGGGTAGCAGGGAATTCCCCCGGCATCAATAATAATATCCATGACCTTATCCAGTGAAAGAAAAGCTCTGGGATCTTCGGGAACAAAAGCTGCTCCTCCGGCTTTTAAGAGATTCCCCCGAATTTCATTTTCTATCTGAGCCACATTCTCGAGAGAAGATTTCAATTCATTTCCGCCAAATACGCTCTCAAATAGTTTTAATCTTCCGGCAACATGGGGTTCTTTCTCAAAAATCACCTGACGAATAGCCTGGGCAATGTGTCTTTCACGGAAAAGACTCTTTGCCATGGATCGATGCAAACCGGCTGGATCAAAATAAATGTCGATGTGGTTTTCTCTAAAAAATGCATTCAACTTTTCAACCATTTGATAGGTTTGCCGGTTACTCTCCTGCTGCAGTTCAGCAATTAGCTGTTGGGATGAAGCACTCATACTTACCGGATACCGCAATCCCTTACCACTGAAATATGTTCTTCCCGGATTATTGGGATCATTCACTCTGATACCGGCTTTCTGAAGGTCATGTTGCAGAGCCATAAATTCAATATTAAAAAGGGGAAAGATCCGGTACTCTTCGGCTAGTTCGGCAAACTCACCATACCCGTCTGTTGTATAGAAATCGTTGATTCCCAACACAACAATCTGTTCCTCCCTGGCCATCTGAAAAGCCGTTTCAATGTTAGGAAATGCGCTGAAAGAATGGGGAGTATGGATATGACCATTCAAATCGGGGAGCAGTTGCTCATTCTGCCCTTTATTCCGGTCCATGAGTTCATCCGGGGCAGGAAAACCTGAGAAAATACTTTTAGAGTTCATTCGAATAATTTTTTTCATTTTTTATATTAGATTCTTTTTATCTCACTAAAATGCTTGTAATCTATAATACCAGTTTTAGAGACTGTTTTAAAGGTATTTGACCGAATTCGTCATTCGTAATTTGTCATTCTCTTCCCTTGCTTTTAACAACTGTTAATTAATTGTTTCCTGATACAAAGAAACAAAACACTTTAAAAATGGCTGTCCTTTGGTATCCTGTTAATTACAAAAAAAAAGAGAATATATTTTTTGGTAATACGAAAAAAGAGAATACTTTTGCAGTCCCGATTATTGTCCGTACATAGAGGTGATGTAAAATACTGATATCCTTTGGGAAACGAATTCCAGGAAAGCCCGAAAAACCTGAAAAAACCAAGGATTGAAGTGAAATGTTGAATAAAAAATTATTACGAGTGGATACATTAAGTTATAAAACCGTTTCAGCTAACAAAGCTACTATCACGAAGGAGTGGGTGCTTATTGATGCTGAAAACATGGTTCTGGGCAGGTTGGCTACTGAGGTCGCAAGGATTCTCAGGGGCAAGCATAAACCTGATTTTACTCCTCATGTTGACTGCGGCGACAATGTCATAGTGATAAATGCAGAGAAAGTCCGGCTTACCGGGAAGAAACTGACTGACAGAATTTACCTGAGTCATAGTGGTTATCCGGGAGGTCAGCGGGAGCAGACACCGAAAGAAATTTTGGCTAAATATCCTGAAAGACTGGTAGAAAAGGCAGTGCGCGGCATGTTGCCCAAGAACAAACTAGGAAGGCAGTTGTTCAGGAACCTGCATGTAGTAATAGGCCCGGAACACAAATACGAGGCTCAGAAACCAAAAGTTGTTGATTTAAATACGAATAATTAAGAAAATGGAAACAGTTAATACATTAGGGCGTAGAAAATCAGCAGTTGCACGAATTTATGTGAACGAAGGTAAAGGGAATATAATCATTAACTCCCGTGAGTTTAAGGAATACTTTCCAACGACCACACTGCAATACATTGTTAAACAGCCGCTTAGTATTGTTGATGCTACTGAGAAATATGACATCAAGGTCAATTTGGGAGGTGGCGGCATTAAAGGGCAGGCAGAAGCATTACGCCTTGCTATATCACGTGCACTGGTGAAAATTGATCCCGAAGCAAGAAAGCAATTGAAACCTGAAGGAATGCTTACACGCGACCCGCGTATCGTAGAACGGAAGAAACCGGGTCAGCCCAAAGCAAGAAAAAGATTCCAATTCTCAAAACGTTAATAGTTATTATTGTTAAATTATATGGATCTAAAACGGTTGAGACTTCTTATTATAAAGGAACTACTCAACGGTTGCTTTTAGAATCATAAAAAAGTAAACAGATGCCAAAAGTATCATTTCAGGAGTTATTAGATGCAGGTGCTCATTTTGGACACCTGAAAAGAAAATGGAACCCGAACATGGAACCTTATATTTTCATGGAAAAAAACGGGATACATATCATCGATCTGCAAAAAACCATTGTAAAAATTGATGAAGCGGCGGCAGCCATGAAACAAATCACCAAATCAGGAAGGAAGGTACTGTTTGTTGCCACAAAGAAGCAAGCAAAAGAACTGGTTTCCGACCTGGTGAAAAATGTGGGCATGCCCTATGTTACAGAACGTTGGCCTGGCGGTATGTTAACCAACTTTCCTACCATCAGGAAAGCTGTTAAAAAGATGATCTCAATAGATAAATTGGCGAAGGACCCGAGCTGGGATAATCTGTCGAAAAGGGAAAAACTCCAAATTACCCGTCAACGGATAAAACTGGAAAAAATGTTAGGGAGTATTTCCGACCTCTCACGCCTTCCTGCTGCCTTGTTTATCGTAGATGTCATGAAAGAAAAAATTGCTGTCAGAGAAGCACAGCGTCTTGGTATACCAGTCTTTGCAATTGTCGACACCAACTCAAACCCGGATGGAATCGATTTCGTCATACCGGCAAATGACGATGCATCGCAATCAATCAAACTGATTGTTAATGCTATGACAGAAGCCGTTCGCGAAGGTCAAAACGAAAGAAAAGCGGAGAAAAAAGAAGACGATGTGGATACTCCACGGAAGAAAAGCAGGAGAAAATTAAAGATCGAAAAAGCTCCTGAACCCAAACCGGAGGATGAGGATCTGAAATCAGAAGACAGCGAAGATGTTCAAGAGGAAGAAGAGGAAGATGAAGAAGAATAGCTCCTGGCTATCAACAAAATAAAAAAATTAAATACAAGTTTTA
Organism: Mariniphaga sp.; assembly: GCA_028702595.1. Classification (GTDB taxonomy): domain Bacteria; phylum Bacteroidota; class Bacteroidia; order Bacteroidales; family Prolixibacteraceae; genus Mariniphaga. Next base: position 12,900 of record JAQVON010000009.1, read on the forward strand.
TGTCCTATACAACAGCTGACGTAGTAAAACTCAGAAAAGTAACCGGAGCAGGGATGATGGATTGTAAAAGTGCCCTTGCTGAATCGGATGGAAATTTTGACAGAGCTCTCGAAATTATTCGGGAAAAAGGGAAATTGGTTGCCAGTAAGCGTGCCGACAGGGATGCAGCAGAAGGAGTAGTGCTGGCAAAGACAACTGACAATAATAAATTTGGAGCACTGGTTGTCTTAAATTGTGAAACAGACTTTGTGGCAAAAAATGAAAATTTTATTGCCTTTACCAGTCAAATACTGGATGCTGCTCTGCAACAAAAAACGACTAAACTCGAAGAGCTGAAAGAAGTGCAAATCAATGACAGAACAGTTGAAGCTCAGGTAAGTGAACAAACAGGGGTTATTGGAGAAAAAATTGAACTCTCCTACTTCGGAAAAATTGAAGCAGAAACAGTAGTGAACTACATTCATCCGGGAAATAAACTGGCTACCCTTGTGGGCTTTAATAAAGCCAACGTTGATGTGCAAGTAGCTAAAGATGTTGCCATGCAGGTAGCCGCGATGTCGCCTGTTGCTGTCGACACCGATGCTATCCCCTCCAATATTGTGGAAAAAGAACTGGAAATTGCCAGGGAAAAATTTCGCCAGGAAGGGAAACCAGAAGCTATGCTTGACAAAATAGCACAAGGTGCATTGCAAAAATGGTATAAAGAGGTTACCCTGCTGAACCAGGCTTTTATTAAAGACGGGAAAATTACCGTTAAAGAATACCTGGCTCAACATGATAAAGAGCTGAAAGTTACAGGCTTTGAAAGATATGCACTGGATAATTAATTCCAGTATAAAAAAAACGGTCGCTTATGGCGACCGTTTTTTTTATCCATTTACTACTGATTAAAAATTATTTTCCATTTGCTTTAAAGCTGACCATCAGGGTATATATCAAAATTTTAAAATCGATATAAAGAGATATATTCTTCATGTACATCATATCGTAGGGCAAGCGCTCAAGCATCTCTTCCACATTAGAAGCATAGCCATATTTCACCTGTCCCCAGGAGGTAATCCCAGGCCTGATCTTATGTAAGTGGGTATAGTGGGGAGCATGTTTTACAATTTGCTCAATAAAATACTGCCGTTCAGGGCGTGGTCCAACCAACGACATATCTCCCTTGATCACGTTATAAAACTGGGGGATCTCATCGAGGTGGGTCTTTCGTAAAAAAAGTCCAATTTTAGTAATACGTTCGTCGTTTTCACTTGACAGGGCAGGCGTACCATTTTCAGCATCCTTCACCATACTGCGAAGTTTATAGATATTAAATGGCTTCCCAAACCGTCCAATCCTTTCTTGTTTATAAAAAACCGGGCCCTTGGATGACTTCAATATTAAAATGGCAAGCACAAGAAAGACTGGCAAAAACAGGATTATGGCAATGCATGAACATACTACGTCGATCAAACGTTTCATCTTCTCCTGCCATGCAGGCATGAGACCATTTGAGATTTTAATCAGCGGACTGCCATATATTGTTGTTGTTTTAACTGTTCCGCTTAAAAAATCATATAAATCGGGAATTCCCCAAATGGTCACTTGCCGGTTTTCCAACACAGTTAAAATTCCATTTAGCCGCTCTTGCTCCCGTGTTTCAATGGCAATGATCACCTCTTCAATGTTGTTTTTCTCAATAATCCGGTTCAAATCATTCAAATAGCCCAACCGGGGTAGATGTTTACCCAACAGTTTGTCATCGTTATTCTCCACACCAACAAATCCGGCAAAAAGATTTCCGGCCGGCCGCTTCTGACCCGACATCTCCTTAAATACTTTTTCAGCTTTTTCATTGCTGCCGATCAGCAGCGTATTAAAACCGATTTTACGGCGATGGATCCGGTGAATCGTACGGGTAGTCAGAATTAACCTGAAAAAATATGTGAATCCAAAATGCAATCCCAACAGGGTAAAGAACAACTGATAATAATTCCGATAGGAATGAATATAATCATCCAGAATCAATACAAAAAAAACTACAATAACCCCTACCAGTGATGTAAGGGTGGTTTGACCCAGTTCCAGAAGCCGTGACCGTCGATAAATATTGTCGTAAAAACCGGTAATATAATAGAATAACACCCAAAGAGCCGGGATTAAAACCAGACCTACAAAATAACGATTCGAAAATTCAATAGGGATGTCAATGCCAAAACGCTGCGGCTCAATAACTGCTTTTCTGTATATAAAAAATGCAGTCCAGCTCAGTGCTGCGGCCAAAAAATCAAGAATAATATATTTCGTAACCTGCCACTTTCTATTCATTATTTGCCGGATAAGTTTGGTCAGGATTCTGCATTCCCGCAGAATCAAATATCAAACGCATGATTAAATTTAATATTGCCGTAAAACTAACATTTTTCTTTTCTATAGCTGTCTCATTCATCGAATCTGAAAAGGACAGGGTAAGGAGTTCATATCTTGTCCGCTGGCTTTAAATATTTTATAATATATGACAAAATTCTCTGATTTTTTCAAAAATAAATTCTCTTTCACTGCCGAATTTTTATCTTTATAAAAAAAGAATATGAAAAAGAAAGTTCCACAACTCATTCAGGATGACTCATGGTTGGCACCCTGGACAAATGAGATATATAAGCGTATTGAACTAGCCCGGGAAAAAGAGCAGGAATTGGCAGGGCGCCATTCAATCTATGAATTTGCCAGTGGTCATCTCTATTTTGGTCTTCACCCGACTGAGGAAGGATGGATTGTTCGTGAATGGGCTCCCAATGCCACGTACATATACCTGGTAGGGACATTTAATCAGTGGGAAGAGCAGCAAAAATTTGCATTTCAACCTTTAGCTAACGGTGTTTGGGAACTGCACCTGAAAGCAGAAGAGCTGCATCACGGTGATCTTTATGCGCTTTCGATGCACTGGGCTGTTGACTATGGGAAGCGCATACCAGCCTGGGCAACTTATGTAACGCAAGATGCTGAAACACAAATATTCAACGCACAAGTCTGGCATCACAGGGAAAGATACCAATGGAAAAACGATACATTTTCAGGAACAGGAGAACCACCACTCATTTATGAAGCACACATTGGAATGGCAGGAGAAGAGGAAAGGGTACATTCCTATAATGAATTCAGAGAGTACATGCTCCCCCGCATAAAAAAGAATGGTTATAATACATTGCAACTCATGGCCATTCCCGAGCATCCCTATTATGGCAGTTTCGGCTATCATGTTTCCAGCTTTTTTGCCCCCTCATCAAGATTTGGAACTCCCGATGACCTAAAGCACCTCATCGATGAAGCACATGGAATGGGACTGGCAGTTATCATGGACATCGTACACTCTCATGCAGTTAAAAACGAGGCAGAGGGATTAGGGAAGTATGATGGTACACGATACCAATTCTTTCACGAGGGGAGCAAGGGGAAACATCCGGCCTGGGACTCCTATTGCTTTAACTACGGTAAAAACGAAGTCCTTCATTTTCTACTCTCCAATCTGAAGTACTGGCTTGAAGAATTCAGGTTCGACGGATTCCGGTTCGATGGAGTGACCAGTATGCTTTACTTCGATCATGGCCTGGAAAAAGCATTCACCGGCTACCACGACTATTTCAATGGGAACCTGGACATGGAAGCCACAACCTACCTGACACTGGCCAACAAGTTAATCAAACAGGTTAACCCGCATGCACTTTCCATAGCTGAAGATATGAGTGGCATGCCCGGATTAGCAGTGCCTGCTGAACATGGCGGATTTGGATTTGATTACCGGATGGCCATGGGGGTTCCCGACTATTGGATTAAACTGATCAAAGAAAAAAAAGATGAGGAATGGAATCCCGGAGATATATTCTACAATCTCACCTCGAAACGGCTCGATGAAAAAGTGGTAAGCTATGCAGAATCACACGACCAGGCTCTGGTGGGTGATAAAACAATTATTTTTCGCCTCATCGACAAAGAGATGTATTACAGCATGCGGAAAGATCAGCCCAACCTGATTGTAGATCGTGGCATTGCCCTGCATAAAATGATCCGGCTGATCACTTCAACTACTGCCGGAGGAGCATATCTTAACTTTATGGGTAACGAATTCGGACATCCCGAATGGATCGATTTTCCACGTGAAGGAAACGGATGGTCCTACAGGTATTGCCGCCGAATCTGGAGCATCTCAGAAGATCCCAATTTAAAATACCATTGGCTATATGACTTTGACACAGAATTGATGAAACTTATCAGCGAACATAAACTGCTTACCATACCAGCTGTTAATTTGGTTGTGGAAAACAAACCCGATCAAGTGCTGGCCTACCACAGAGGTCTGTTCTTGTTTGTTTACAATTTTCATCCCAACAAATCATTTACCGACTATGGCATACCTTTAGGCCCGGGAAAGTATAAGATCATGTTAACTACAGATTCCAGCCGCTTTGGAGGTCACGACAGGATTGACGAGGATATTCCTTACTACACTCTTCCCTTCAAAGGATTAGATAGTCAACACTACCTGAGATTATACCTCCCGGCACGTACAGCACTGGTTCTAAAAAAAATGGATATTCCCAGGGTAAAACATTCAGGATTATAAAAAATTGCCCGTGGGGGTACAACCCACTTTCAGGGGAGTTCTTCAGATAACAGTTGGGGTTATCATGAAAAACAACTCATGATACATAGATATGGCATGTATTGATCAACACAAATAAATAATGAATATGGAATTTAAGTTTCAGACAGAAGTAAATATTCCTCCATATCATTGGACGACCGGCTACCATAAATGGAATCTTTTTATTGGTAGCTGCTTTACTGAAAATATAGGGAGTAGAATGGAAACCATCAAAGTCCCGGTTGAAATGAACCCATTTGGCATTTTGTATAATCCGGTATCGGTGGCCAACAGCATCAGAATCCTCCTGCAACAAAGAATGATGACAAAAAGAGATCTGATTGAACACCAAGGCTTGTGGCACAGCTTTTTCCACCATAGTCGTTTTTCCACCGGTTCGCCAGAAAAAACACTCGAAGGAGTAAACAGCAGAATAGAAACATCGGCCCGGTTTTTAAGAAAAACCCATTTTTTATTCTTAACATTTGGTACTGCCTGGATCTACAAATACAATCCCACAGGGGAGGTGGTATCCAACTGTCATAAAATACCAGAAAAACACTTCACCAGGCTCCGCTTAACTCCCACAGATATTGTTGAAGATTATCGGAAATTGCTTCCTGAAATTTGGAAAATTCAACCCGACCTGAAAGTTGTTTTTACCGTAAGCCCGATCAGGCATTGGAAAGACGGGGCTATGGAAAACCAGCGAAGTAAAGCGGTTCTGCTCCTGGCCATTGAAAACCTGATCAAAGAATTCGGATTAAAACAATGCAACTATTTCCCAGCCTATGAAATTGTAATGGACGAATTGCGCGACTACCGGTTCTACGAAGCAGATATGGTCCATCCTTCTCAGGTTGCCATCCGTTATATCTGGGAGAAATTTAAATCGGCACTTTTTGACAATGAAAGTCAGAAAATATCACTGGAGGTGGAAAAACTGATCTCCCGGTTTAACCACAAACCTTTCAACAGGTTTTCACCAGAGCACCTTGACTTTTTACAAAAGAGCATGCTAAAAGTACAAAGGCTTCAAAAAAAAATTCCTTATCTTGATCTGTCAAATGAAAGTATAAACATTAAGGAACAAATCAACAAAATAAAAAAAGGCATAAATTAATCTGAATTCCATCATGAGCTACCTCAAGTTTGATAAAGAGCAGTTGATAAACCTGGAGTATTCACTTCACAGGGAATTATTAAGATCGAATCGTGCAGGGTCCTACATCAGTACAACCCTGAACGGCTGCAACACACGTAAATACCATGGATTGTTGGTTTGCCCGGTGGATAATTTTGGTGGGGAAAAACATGTATTGCTTTCCTCTCTGGATGTTTCCATTGTCCAGGGTGATGAAGAATTCTGTTTGGGAATTCACCGCTATCAAGGGGGAATATACAACCCCAGGGGACATACATACATCCAGAATATTGAATTTGGCAATATTCCTAAAATTACCTATTGTGTTGGCAATGCCCTGATCACCATGGAAAGGTTCCTGGTGGCAAAAAAAGAACAGATATTGATCCGGTATACCCTGGAGGGAGTAAATGAAAAGATTATTATGCGATTCAAACCGTTCCTTGCTTTTCGAAATATCCATCAGCTGAGTAAGGCCAATTTATATGTAAACAGCAAATATAAAACCCTTTTAAATGGAATTAGTGTTTGCTTATATGATGGATATCCAGATCTTTGCATGCAGTTCAGTAGAAAAAATGAATTCATTCCTGTTCCCGACTGGTATTATAACGTTGAGTACCTAAAGGAGTTAAACCGGGGTTATGAATACCTGGAAGATCTTTTTGTGCCTGGATATTTTGAATTGCAGCTGGCACCAGGCGAGTCGGTCATTTTCTCTGCCGGAACAGAAACTTCCAGTCCATTAGCGTTAAAACAACGTTTTACCCGGGAACTGAATCAGAATCCACGTCGGTTTACTTTTTTAAGCTCCTTAAAAAATGCTGCGGAACAGTTTATTCATTATAAAAAAAATGAAACCAATATAATTGCAGGATTTCCCTGGTTTGAGAGCATAACACGGCAAGCAATGATTGCTTTACCCGGAATTGTTCTTGCTACTGGAAAAAGCTCCCTGTACCCGGAAGTATTAAATACGTACAAAAAATATCTCAGGAATGGTTTATTCCCCGACAATATTCACAGTGCGAAACCGGTTTATCATTCGGCAGACACCTCTTTATGGTACATCTGGGCTGTTCAGCAGTATGCCCTGATGTTTCATTCCCCTCTCGGCGTTTGGCTGAATTATAAAGACACGGTAAAAGAGATACTGAGCAACTATAAAAACTCAACTTCCGGCTTTATCCGGATGACCAAAGATAAACTCATCTATTCAGAAAAAGAAAGGATTGCGCTGACCTGGATGGATTCCTACCTGGACGGAGAACCGGTCATTCAGCGAAGCGGCCTTACTGTTGAAACCAATGCGCTCTGGTATAATACTATTGTTTTTGCTTTGGAAATGGCAAAACAATCAGGAGATGAATCGTTTTTACTGGAATGGGAAGGAATAGCCCAACAAGTAGGGGAAGCATTTTTGCAGGCATTTTGGAGTCAGGGGCACGATCATTTGGCTGATGTGGTGAAAGACGGCATTCCTAACTGGTCAGTCAGGCCAAACATGGTCATTGCTGTATCACTCGATCATTCACCCCTGACAAAAGAACAGAAGAAACTGGTTTTAAGTGCAGCAAAGAGGAAATTACTTACACCACGCGGATTACGTACCCTTTCCCCCGATCACCTGCGCTACAAAGGCGTGGTGGAAGGAAATCCGGCACAACGTGAAGCAGCTATTCACATGGGAGCTGCATGGCCATGGTTGATGCAATTTTTTGTAAAGGGATACCTCAATATTCATGGCAGCGGGGGCTTACCCTTTGTAAAACAACTATTGGAGAATTTTGAAGAAGCCATGACGGAGCATTGTGTGGGAACGCTTTCGGAAGTATATAACGGGGATCCGCCACATCAGGGCAAAGGAGCAGTTTCACAAGCATGGAATGTGGCCGGGATTTATTACGCATTGCACACCACGAACACCTTTAAAACAAACGATAAGATTGAGGTAGATACGATATAAAGAAAATAATTTTAATCAAATGAAAGTACTCATGTTTGGCTGGGAATTCCCTCCACATATTTCGGGAGGACTGGGAACTGCCTGTTACGGGCTTACCAAAGGACTGGCAGGGCTAAAAAATATCCGGGTATTGTTTGTGGTTCCAAAAGCCTTTGGCGATGAAGATCAATCAGTGATTCAGCTCATTGGCGCTAATAAAATTCCGGTTGCCGAAAAAACAGTTTATTTTCAACAGGATGAAGAGTTTATCGATATCATTGAAGTACAATCGAATTTAATTCCCTATGTATCAGAAGAAGAATTCTGGAATCTGAAGAAACAAAGGACAGTGTCAAAATCCCGTTTGGTAAAAACACAAAAAGATCTAACCATTGATTTCTCCGGATCATACGGGTCTAACCTTATGGAAGAGATCAGGAACTATGCACTTGTAGCTGAAATAATTGCCCGGAAGAATCGTTTCGATCTGATCCATGCACACGACTGGCTGGCCTATCCGGCAGGAATAGCAGCCAAACGTACTTCGGGTAAACCGTTGGTTATTCATGTTCATGCTACCGATTTCGACAGAAGTGGAGGGAATGTTAATCCTGTAGTTTATGCCATGGAGCGCGAGGGAATGGAAGAAGCTGATAAAATTATTGCTGTCAGCAATTATACCAGGCAAGTCATTATTGAAAAATATGCAATCCCTCCCAAAAAAATCACCACTGTTTATAATGCTGTTTCTCCTGATTCTGCCGGAAATCATTCAACAATTCATAAAGGAGTGAATGAAAAATTAGTCACCTTCCTGGGCAGGATAACCCTGCAAAAAGGCCCTGAGTATTTTATTGAAGCCGCATCCCTGGTTCTCAAAAAAATGGATAACGTACGTTTTGTTATGGCAGGTTCAGGCGACAAGCTGAATGAAATGATAAACCGGGTGGCAACTCTGGGAATGGCAGATAAATTTCATTTTACCGGATTCTTAAACGCCGAGGAAGTGTCACAAATGTTTCGAATGACCGACGTATTCGTAATGCCATCAGTATCGGAACCATTCGGGATAGTTCCTCTCGAAGCTATGCAAGCCGATGTACCTGTAATTATTTCTAACCAATCGGGCGTATCGGAAATACTTAAACATGCAATTAAAATCGATTTTTGGGATACCTATGCAATGGCCGACTCAATTTATGGCCTGCTCAACTACCCTGCCCTGTCGGGGTTTCTGAAAAAATCAGGAAAAAAAGAGGTGAAAGGATTTACCTGGAAACAGTCAGCAAAACATGTCAGTAAGATCTATCAGGATTTGTTGCATGAATAGCACGTACATTTAATTTTAACCACATGAAGTCAATTTGTTTGTTTTTTCAAATTCATCAGCCTTTCAGGCATCGACGATACAAATTTTTTGATATCGGCAATGATCACTATTACTATGATGATTATGCTAATGAAACCATGCTTAGAAACGTGGCCGAAAAAAGCTATCTGCCAACAAATCAGTTGTTACTAAAAATGATCAGAGAGCTAAAAGGAGAATTTAAAATTGCCATTTCAATTACCGGTGTGGCTTTGGAACAATTCGAGTTGTATGCACCTGAGGTTCTCACATCATTTCAGGAACTTGCCAGGACCGGAGCTGTGGAATTTTTATCGGAGACCTACTCTCACTCCCTCGCTTCCCTGAGGGATAAATCTGTCTTTGAGCAACAAGTTAGAGAACACTCCCGTCTCATTTTTGAACTGTTTGGCCAAAAACCAAAAATATTCCGGAATACAGAGATGATTTATTCCGATCAAATTGGAGCACAACTATTTCAAATGGGATATAAAGGTGTACTGACTGAAGGTGTCCGCCATGTGCTAGGTTGGAAAAGTCCGAATTTCCTGTATATTAATGCTCATAATCCGAGAATGAAAGTTCTCCTGCGAAATTACAAACTGAGTGATGATATTGCTTTCCGTTTCTCTAATCCCACTTGGTCGGAATACCCCTTAACCGCCGAAAAATTCACGGGCTGGCTGAATAAACTTGACACAAAGGAGGAGCTGGTAAACCTGTTTCTAACCTATGAGTCATTCGGAGTCAGACAACCCCGGGAAACTGGAATTTTTGATTTTCTGGAACAATTGATCCGCCTAATTGCAAAAAGTGATTCACTCAAATTTGCGACTCCCTCAGAAGTAGTTGCAGAATTACAGCCCATATCAGTTGTAAGTGTGCCAAATCCAATTTCATGGGCCGATGAAGAAAGGGATTTAACGGCATGGCTGGGTAATGACATGCAGAAAGAAGCATTCAACAAACTCTATGAGCTGCACCAAAAAATGACAGGTAGTACCAAAGAGGACCTGATGAAAGACTGGAACTACCTGCAGTCGGGTGACCATTTTTACTACATGTCAACCAAGTTTTTCTGCAATGGAGAAGTAAAATACTGCTCTAATCCTTTTGATTCGCCCTATGAAGCATTCATCAATTACATGAATGTTCTGAGCGATTTTAAAATCAGACTCCTGTCCTTTGCCCCAGGAGATAGCCATGAACAGGAAGTTTCTACATTAAACAAACTTCTTGCGGAAAAAGAAAAAAAACTTAAAAAAATGAAAGCTGAACTGCTCCATTTTCAATCGATACCTAAAAAAAGAAAAACATCAAAAAGGAAATAATTTTTCACGATGTTCAAACAAATGTTTCAATATCAAATCTAACCAAAATTAACTATGAATTGTGTCCACTTGTAAATAGAAAATGTATTTTTGCACTTCATGCATCAGACTATTAGGTTGAATTTTATTATTCAAAGAGGTATGGCATCATACTAATTTTGCATAGTGGGCTGAATGAAAAGTCAGCATCATTCAATCATATTGTCGAAGCAGTTTATAAGAATATCAAATACACGCTATTTAAAATGAAAGAAGAAAAATCAAAATACACCCCCTGGCAGGAATACAGCCAACCAGTATGGAAAAAAATTATTGTTGAGTCCCATATGCCTGACAGTTTAATTCCCCTTCGTGAACTATCAAGAAACCTTTGGTGGGTATGGAATAGCGATGCCCGTCAGCTTTTCGAATATATCGATAAAGAATTATGGGAAGAGTGCGACCACAATCCTGTTTTAATGCTTGATGAAGTGAGTTACAAGCGGTTTCAGGAGTTGGAAACCGACCACACCTTTATAAGCAGGATGCATCAGGTTTACGAGAAGCTCAACAGCTACCTGGATGAAAGGGAAAAGTTGAGTAATCCCCAAATTGCATACTTCAGCATGGAATACGGGTTACACGATTCGTTAAAAATCTTTTCCGGGGGTTTGGGAATGCTTGCAGGAGACTACCTGAAAGAAGCCAGCGATATGAAAGTAAATCTTACAGCCGTAGGGTTACTTTATCGCTTTGGATATTTTAAACAGGTGCTTAATCTTCACGGGGAACAGATGGCCAATTATGAATTTCAGGATTTCTCAAAAATACCAGTGGCACCTGTTCTCAATGAAAAAGATGAATGGGTTACCATAGAGGTTGATTTTCCTGGACGTAAGTTGGTTGCTCGTGTCTGGCAGGTAAACATCGGATCAGTAAAACTCTATCTGCTGGATTCAGATCTTCCTGAAAATCAAGAGCAAGATCGTGTTGTTACGCATCACCTGTATGGAGGCAATAACGAAAACCGCTTAAAGCAGGAAATTCTTCTGGGTATTGGGGGAATCAGGGTATTAGATCAGCTTGGATACCAGGCCGATATTTATCATTGTAATGAAGGTCATGCAGCTTTTATTGGCCTGGAAAGAATGGTAAAGATCATGAATATTCATGGATTAAACTTCTTTGAAGCCAAGGAAGTAGTACGTACTTCAACAGTGTTCACCACCCATACACCTGTTCCGGCAGGCCATGACTCTTTCCATGATGACCTGTTTAAGTACTATATGGAATCTTTTTCATCCAGGCTGAACCTCAGTTGGGAGGAGTTTCTCACCTTGGGAAAATCTTCTCCAAACGAAGACCATTTCAACATGAGTTTTCTGGCAGCCAATCTCTCTCAGGGAATAAACGGGGTAAGCAAGCTTCATGGTGATGTCAGTAAAACAGTATTAAAAGAGCTTTACCAGGGATATCTGGAAGAAGAACTAGAAATAGGTTATGTAACCAACGGGGTACACTATTCTACCTGGACAGCCAACGAGTGGAAAAACATTCATAAGGAATATTTTGGGTCTGATTTTCCGAAGAATCAATTGGATTTTAATGTATGGGGCCGTATTTACCAGGTTCCTGAAGAAAAAATATGGGAATTACGTAAAACACTGAGAGCCAATCTGGTTAATTATATCAAACAACGATTTTCTGATAACTGGACGAAAAGAAACGAAAATCCCAAGCTGATGACCGAAGTAATGGGGAAACTTAATCCGCATGCACTAACAATTGGTTTTGCCCGGCGCTTTGCCACCTATAAAAGAGGTTATCTGTTGTTTAGAAATCTCGACCGGCTTTCAAAAATTGTAAATAATCCCGATCAGCCTGTTCAATTTATTTTTGCCGGGAAAGCACATCCGGCCGATAAGGCAGGACAGGATTTGATCAAATATATTGTTGAGATATCCAAGCGACCTGAGTTTCGGGGAAAAATTCTCTTCGTTCAGAATTATGACATCAACCTGGCTAAAATGCTGCTTCAGGGAGTAGATGTATGGTTAAATACTCCAACCCGTCCATTGGAAGCCTCCGGAACCAGCGGAATGAAGGGAGTAATGAATGGCACGCTTCATTTCTCGGTACTCGACGGATGGTGGGTGGAAGGTTACCGGAAGCATGCAGGATGGGCGCTTCCCGCCGAACGTACCTACGATGTACAGGACTATCAGGATGAGCTGGACGCCGAAACCATCTATAATATCCTGGAAGATGAAGTGATAAAAACCTACTACGACAGGAATAAAGAGGGAATACCAGAAAAATGGATCGACTTCATTAAAAATACTATAGCCCAGGTAGCTCCTCAATTTACTACTGGCAGAATGATGCAGGATTACCAAAACCGTTATTACCTGCCACAGTATGAAAGAATACAAAAAATAACCCGGGAAAACTATAAATGGGCTAAAGACCTGGCTGCATGGAAACATCAGGTGGTTGCCGTTTGGGACCAAATAGAACTGATAAAAACGGATATCGCAGACGATGTCAATAACATTATGAAAATTGGACAGGAATATCCAATCCGTGTCCAGCTGGATCTGAAAGGCTTATCATCTAATGAAGTAGGCCTGGAGCTGATTGTTACAGAGAATGGCAATAGAGAAACATTAAAGATTGTTGAAACCCTCAATTTTGAGGTTGAACGATGTGATAATTCTGTTTGCTGCTTTAAACTGGACTACCGACCGGTTCATCCCGGCTCATTCAACTACGGATTGAGACTCTTTCCAAAGCATGTAGGATTGCCCCACAGACAAGACTTTAAGTGTATTAAATGGCTGTAAATGAATTAACCATGGATAAAAAAATTCTGGGAAGCAAAATCAGAGAATTTCGTGAATTTCGACAAACATCAAGAGAAGACCTGGCTCTTAAAGCAAATCTTGATATCAAACAATTGGAGTGTATTGAAGAAAAAGGAGTTATGCCTTCACTGGGCCACCTCATAAAAATTTCCCGGGCCCTGGGAGTGAGAATCGGGACTTTCCTCGACGACCAGCAACAGATAGGACCAGTTATTGTAAGAGCTGGTGAAGAGAAGTCAAGTTTGAGCTTTTCAACAAAAGATGATAGCACCCGGGAACACCTTAACTTTTTTTCTTTAGCCCAGGATAAAAGTAGCAGACACATGGAACCTTTCATTGTTGAAATTGAACCATCAAAAGAATCAGACTATAAGCTTTCCACACATGAGGGAGAAGAATTCATTTATGTACTGGAAGGAAGTATTGAAATCAATTACGGGAAAGAAATTTACCACATTAAAAAAGGAGACACAATATACCTCGACTCAGTAGTAGCTCATAATGTACATGCTGCAGAAAATAAACCGTCAAAAATACTGGCAGTGGTTTATACTCCTGTATAATTTTTTTAGCACTAATCCGAAAAAAATCCATGCAACTACTCAATTATACCCTAGGAGAAATCCTGGAAAAATGGGCCGTTGAAACACCCGAAAAAGAAGTCATTGTTTATCCAGACAGAAATTTGCGGTTTACCTACAAGCAGTTTAACGAGCGGGTTGATGCCATGGCCAAAGGGCTCTTGTATATTGGGGTTCAACCAGGCGATAAAGTAGGTATTTGGGCAAGGAATGTTCCAGACTGGACAACCATACTGTTCGCCACGGCAAAAATCGGAGCCATACTGGTGACTATAAATACCAGCTACAAATTAGCCGAGGTGGAATATCTGTTGAAAAATGCCGATATCAACACTTTATTCCTCGTTGATGGATACCGCGACAGCGATTATGTCCAAATGATCTTTGAACTGGTTCCCGAGTTGAAAGAGCAGGTGCGTGGTGAATTGAGAAGTAAAAAATTCCCGGAATTGAAGAATGTCATATTCATCGGGCAACAAAAACACAGGGGCATGTTCAATACAGCTGAAATCATCCTGTTAGGACAACACATTGATGATATTGAGCTGGAAATCATCAAAGAAACACTAAACTGTCATGATGTGGTGAATATGCAATACACATCGGGAACAACAGGGTTCCCAAAGGGGGTAATGCTCTCGCACCACAATATTTTAAACAATGGATATGCCACCGGGCAGTGTATGAAATATACTGCTGATGACCGGCTATTGATCTGTGTTCCCATGTTCCATTGCTTTGGATGTGTTTTAGCCCTCTGTGCAATCATCACACATGGTGCAACCATGGTTTTTACGGAAGACTTTGATCCGTTAACTGTTCTTGCTTCCGTGCAAAAAGAAAAATGTACTGCCCTGTATGGTGTACCAACCATGTTTATTGCCGAATTAAATCATCCCATGTTCGATATGTTTGATTTAAGTTCTCTCCGTACAGGCATCATGGCTGGGGCTCCCTGCCCCATTGAAACCATGAACCAGGTGATGACAAAAATGAACATGAAGGATATCATTATCGTATACGGACAAACCGAATCATCACCAGGCATAACAGCTACACGTGCTCACAATTCACCTGAGGTACGATCTACAACAGTAGGCTTTGAATACCCTAATGTAGAGGTAAAAATTGTTCATCCGGGAACGGGGAAAGAATGTCCGGAAGGCGTTCAGGGAGAAATCTGCTGCAGGGGATATAACGTGATGAAGGGTTATTATAAAAATCCGGAAGCCACAAATAATGCGATCGATTCCGAAGGATGGCTCCATACAGGTGACCTGGGAGTAAAAACCGAAGATGGCTTTTACCGGATAACCGGGCGTATTAAGGATATGATCATTCGTGGCGGAGAAAATATCTACCCACGGGAGATTGAAAACTTTCTTTATGGAATGCCTCAGATAGAAGCAATAGAAGTGGCAGGAATCCCCAGTAAAAAATATGGCGAAGAAGTAGCAGCCTTTATAAAAACTAAAGTAGGTCAAAGCCTGACCGATGTCGATGTATTTGACTTCTGCCGGGGAAAAATTGCCCGCTTCAAAACACCTAAATACATTTTCTTTGTCAATGAATTTCCCATGACTGCCAGTGGAAAAATTCAGAAATACAAGTTAAGTCAACTGGGAGAAAAGTTATGCTTGGAACAGGGAATAGAAATCGTTTAATAACTCAATAACATGATTAAATATAAACGTATTCTTCTAAAACTGAGTGGTGAATCGTTAGCCGGAAGTCAAAAGAACGGAATCGATGAAAACCGGCTGCAGGAATACGCGGAACAGGTTGCAGAAATTGTTTCCATGGGGGTTCAAACCGGAGTAGTGATTGGTGGTGGAAATATATTTCGCGGCCTGAGTGGTGCCGGGAAAGGATTTGACCGGATAAAAGGAGATCAAATGGGGATGCTGGCAACAGTTATTAATAGCCTGGCTCTCAGCTCTGCCCTCGGAGAGCAGGATGTTCAGTCCCGGGTATTTACGGCCACCCGGATGGAACCCATCGGAGAATATTATTCCAGGGAAAAAGCCGTTGAAGCAATGCAACGCGGAGAAGTTGCCATCATTGCCGGAGGGACAGGTAATCCCTATTTCACAACCGATACTGCCAGTGCCCTGAGAGCGATAGAACTGAAAGCTGAAGTCATGTTTAAAGGTACCCGTGTAGACGGAGTATACACAGATGATCCGGAGAAAAATCCAACAGCTGAAAAATTTGATAAATTATCGTTTAACGAAATTTATGAACGAAAACTGAAGGTGATGGATCTTACTGCGGCAACCCTCTGCCGCGAAAATAACCTGCCCGTAATGGTTTTTAATATGGATATCCAGGGTAACTTAAAAAAAATTATATCCGGCCAACCATTGGGAACTTTAGTCTACCCATGAAAAAATTACATTTGAGAACAAAATATTCCAAATTATTTTCAGGTAAATGTTTTTTTTCTATATTTGCTATCAATCCTAAGAATGAATTTCAACGTTTGACTCATGCAAATAGAAGTTGATCTTATTATTGAACAGTGTAACGACAAAATGAAGGCCGCTATTAAACACCTTGAGAAAGAGTTGTTGCACATCCGGGCCGGGAAGGCAACCCCTGCTATGCTGGACGGAGTTCTGGTAGATTATTATGGTACACTAACACCCCTGAGTCAGATTTCCAACGTCAGCACACCCGATGCACGCACCATTGCCATTCAACCCTGGGAAAAAAGTTTGATCTCAACGATTGAGAAGGCAATCATGGCAGCAAACTTAGGATTCAACCCTGAAAATAATGGCGAAGTTATTCGGATTAACATCCCTGCCCTTACCGAAGAGAGAAGGAAACAACTGGTAAAACAATCGGGACAAGAAGGTGAAGTTGCAAAAGTCAGCATCCGTACCGCAAGAAAAGATGCCAACGAAAATTTAAAAAAGCTTTTGAAAGATGGACTTTCAGAGGATATAAAAAAAGATGCGGAGATTGAAGTTCAAAAGCTGACCGATGACTTTGTAAAAAAAGTTGATCAGTTGGTAGTATTGAAGGAGAAAGATATTATGACGATATAATTGTTTCTAGTTTTCTGTTTTCTGAACATTGTTTAATTGTTTTCATGGCTTTGAGGCAGCTTGTAGAAGCTGCCTTTTTTTTGGGGTTTAGACACTTGCCGGGGAAATAAAAGGAATTCGTGTTAGATCTCCCTGTTCATGGATATAGCAGCAAATTTTTCCAAATCAACGATTAAGTCGTAGGAATACCGCACAAACATTTTTCCGATTTTATATATGATCATCGGTTTAACCTGAAACCCCAGAGCCAGTTTCAACAAAGCCTCAGGTATATTCTGGCCTGCACCTATCGCCAGGTATACCCATGCAGGAATCCTCGGATTGATCTCAATCAGGTAATATTCACCTAACCCGGTTTTTATCAGCTCCAGTTCCATTCCCCCTCTCCATTTGGATTTTCTTATGAGAGAACGGGTCAGCTCCATCATCTTTTCGTCGGCCAGGGTAATCCCTCCCCAGGCTTTCCCTTTGTCAGTAATATACTGCTTCCGCATGGGAACAGCACCAATGGTGTTGCCTTCTCCATCCCCCAAAACAACAATATTTACTTCTGTTCCGGTGATAAATTCCTGAGCAATAACAGGCAATCCCCATTTGGTGGAAATCTTTAAAAAGGCCTGTTTTACCTGCTCTTTGTTAGTAGCAACATAAGCATCATAAAATGGCCCCTTAACCATTACCGGATAATCAAATTTTTCTTCCATTTCTGTGATCTGCCCAAGAGTCTCCAGATTAAAGCTTGCTGGTACTCTCATACCATATTTCTTGCCAAACTCAGGCAGCCGGTATTTCTCCCGCTCTTTATATTGTTGAATCGTTGGAAGAAATGTATGAATCCCCAGCTTGAGCAATCGCTCCACATTTTTCATGACCATTTGAAGCTCAGCATCAAAATAGGGAACCAGTATATCTATATTTTCCTGCTGATGTATATACTCTATCCGCTCAATCAGTTCATCAGAATTTGTTGAAGATCCGGGCAGCTGAAAAATACGATCGCATAATCCTTCCAGGTAAATCCCCGGCTCAAGGTTCTCATATACCAGACCAATAACCCGTACATCAAAATCAGTTGACTCTTTCACCCCACGAATAAAAGGAACTCCCGGACCCGGATTATCCGTGTTGTTCAATCCCGTAATGGCCAAAGTAATGTGTTGCTTTTTCATCTGATTAAAATTATTTATTTTATATAGTATTTACCTCAATCTATCCCTAATTTTAAAGAAGTTCAACAAATACTTAAATGTAGTTCGATAGAACTAACTTAATTCGTCATTCATAATTCTTCTCGTTTATCCCGGTAAATCGGGATGCTCGTTTCAAAAGAAAATAATGCTGTAAATAAAACCTGTTCAAAACACTCTTTTGATTAATATTCAGACAGATGCAGCACTTGCAACCATGATTATATATACGCGGTTGATAAAGATTCATGTGGTTATCTGATATCTTGTATTTTTTCTCATCTAAGTTAGGAATTTTCTTGTAATTTTATTTTACTATCATAAAGTGAAGCCTGTTGAGTAATAAAAAATGAAAGTACATAAAAAATGAATTTGATTCTTTACAACTGGCATTAATATTGTTTTATAAGATGCATAAATTAATTTACATTAAAAATCCTATCATGAAAACGATTAAAGGAGTTTTATTCATTGTTGTCCTGGTGTTCTTATCGGCATGTGAAGGTGAGCCTGGTCCTCCCGGAAGAGACGGTCTTGACGGGGAATCATTTTTGGGTTCGGTTTTTGAGATCCAGGGAGATTTTACTTCTGAAAATGAATTCAGTCTTTATTTTCAATTCCCTCCATCTCTGACCATTTACGAAAGCGATGTGGTGTTGGTATATATCCTTTGGCAGCAGGTGGAAAATGACAACGGAGAGTTTTTGGATGTTTGGCGGTTGCTCCCACAATCTGTCGTCCTTGAGGAAGGAATATTGCAGTACAATTACGATTACACCTTTCAGGATGTTGAAATCTTCCTGGAAGGAACCATTGACTTTAGCACCTTACGTGTTTCTGAGGCTATTGATCAGGTATTCCGCATTGTTGTATTGCCGGCTGATTATAATCTTTCCGCTCAGCAGGAGCTGAGTGATTACAACCTCTTTATGAAGTCACTGGGTGTTAATCCGGAAGTTATAAAATAATTAATGTTCGTCTTTAAAGTCAAGAGGCTGGTCTGGAAAGTTTGCTGACAAGGCTTGCGAAATCCAAAAAATGTGAGTTTACTCTATGTAAATAAACATTTTGAGGGCTGGCATAACGCAGTCAGCTGACTTTATGGACTGGCCCTTGGAAGCCGTTGAAAAAGTGAGCCAATGTATCTGCTGTTTTATCATACCCAATAATGGAGTAGCATTTCTTGAAAAAGATACTCTGGTTGCCATCCTTCAGGAAGGTTGATGGATCTATCATATGATGATTTCATTTGCGGGGGATTTTGAATCTTTTTTCTGTATTTTCCAGCAATAAAATTCTTTTCCGGTAATCAACAATGGCATTGTACTTCATTAGGAAATCACCGCCCAGTAAACCACAAACCTGTATGTTGGCGGCACCTGAGTACAATTTATTTATATGCGAAAGGTCGATGAGTGCAACCTGCAGATTTTTCACCAGCAATTTCCCAAAAAAAAATGGCTTCATACTGGCAACTTTTGTTTTGACAGGGATATCAATGATCCCGGCTGTATGTATTAGTCCTCCATTTTCAACAGGCAAAGAATAGTTATTCTTCAAATTCTCATCAAATACAGTTTTTGAAGCCCCGGTATCCACGATCCATCTACCGGATTCTCCCTGGGAAAATTCCGATAAAACGATCAGATGAAAATTATCATCTTCCAGTTCAATGATTTGTATTGGTAGTTTATATCTCATTTGCCCGACAAGAAAAAAAACGGTTGATTCACCAGAACCAACCGTATATTCAGAACAATTGTATAGCTATTTCCGGGTGAATCTTAGAGACTGTTTTGATTTTGTTTTTTAGAAATATTTTGATCTGTTTTTTGCTCAGACAAGGCAAAATTGACGCGAATAGCCATAGCTATTTAAGGGAATTTTGCAGCAGTTTGAGTGAAAAAGACGCAAAATAGAATAAATGGATAAATTTTAAACAGTCTCTTATAATATATTCATTTTATCAAGAACATCCATCACATTTTTGACAGCTTTTGCCGACTGGTGTAACAATTGCATTTCCTGGTCATCCAGATTCACTTCAATAATTTTTTCCACACCATCTTTCCCGAGTTTCACGGGCGAGCCCATGAAGATATCGTGTAATCCATATTCTCCCTCCAGTTTTACACAGCACGGAAATATTCGTTTCTGGTCCATAATAATTGCTTCTACCATTTGAGCTGCCGCAGCTCCGGGGGCATACCAAGCAGAGGTTCCCATCAGGTTAACCAGTTCGCCTCCCCCTTTTTTTGTTCGCTCAATAATGGCATTCAGCTCTTCCTCATCAATAAATTCTGTAACCGGAATCCCCGAAATGGTTGTAAACCGTGGAAGTGGCACCATGGTATCCCCATGGCCTCCCATGAGCAGTGCCTGAATATCGAGAGGTGAAATATCAAGTGCTTCAGCCAGGAAGGCACGATAACGAGCCGTATCCAGGATTCCTGCCATACCCATAACCTGGCTTTTGGGTTTTCCTGCAGTCAAAAACGAGGTGTATGTCATAATATCCAATGGATTGGATACAACAATAATTTTCGCTTCAGGTGAATACTTCACTACATTTTCTGTGACACTTTTTACAATACCGGCATTGATAGAAATGAGATCATCACGACTCATACCCGGTTTCCGGGGAACACCTGAAGTGATAACAACAACCTCAGAACCAGCTGTCTTCGAATAATCATTGGTATAACCCACCAATCGTGTATTGTAATAGTTAATCGGTGCAGTTTGCCATAAATCAAGAGATTTCCCTTCAGAAAGACCCTCTTTTACATCGATCAAAACAACCTCCTTAACTATTTGCTTCTCGGCAACGATATGTGCACACGTTGCACCAACATTTCCTGCTCCGATAACTGATACTTTCATATTGAATATGAGTTTATTTCTGTACTAATAATAAACAAATTAAATGCAAATTGTTTTCAGTGGTGCAAAGATAATTGAAAAAAATTATGATTTATTTTTTTAACTGGTAGCAGAATCGGTTTAATGATTTGATAAAGCACAAGTTGTAACAAATTTCGCAAGAGTAGTCACAGTCATATATATAGTCCAGTCAACGTAAAATTTCCATCATCAACACCGGAGGGGGAAGTTTTCTGAACTTCCAAAATGATTTATTTGTGGCATTCAAGAAATTACCTGAATGCGGCCTGGGAAAATTTGGGAATTACTTTTAAAAAATTCCAATTTAATAAGAGACTGTTTTGATTTTGTTTTTTAGAATTATTTTGATCTGTTTTTTGCTCAGACAAGGCAAAATTGACGCGAATAGCCATAGCTATTTAAGGAAATTTTGCAGCAGTATAAGTGAAAAAGACACAAAATAGAATAAATGGATAAATTTAAAACAGTCTCTAAGATTTAAAGAATATTATATTTGTAAAATATAATGACCATGACAAATCATGCCACAACGAGTTCCATAACTATTGTAACCCGGGAGGGATGCTGTTTTTATTTACTTGAATACAATACATTAAAATAAATTTATCCTTATGAAACGAAACATTTCAGTACTAATCTTAGCTTTATTCATGGCCTGTTTGGCAAAAGCCCAGCTAAAACCTCAAAACACCGACAGCTGGTTTCCCTTTACCCCAACCAATACAACAGAACCCGGTATTATTGGAATGCAGGAATGGTTAGATGCCCCGGCGGGGAAGCATGGATTTGTCCAAATCAGGGATGAAAAGCTTGTTTTTGAAAATGGGCAGGAGGTTAAATTTTGGGGAACGAATATTTGCAGTCGCTTGCCTTATGTTCCTGCAGAAAAAGCCGATAGTTTTGTTCATTTCATTGGGAAATACGGCATAAATGCTGTCCGGTTCCATAAATTCACATGGTATGCATACCATGAGAACAAATCGACAGAATTCAACCCTAAAATGTTTGAACGGTTCGATTATTTCCAGTCCAGGCTGCGGGAAAAAGGGATTTATTATGGCTGGTCACATATTTACGGGCATAAAGTAATGCCTGATGACAGCAGCCGGCTTCTGGCTTATTCTGAAATAAAAAATCTGAATTATCCCTGGTCTCATTTGAATGGCACGACCTCCAGTTTGGTAAATTTTGCCCCCGATTTACAAGATTTAAGCATTGATTTGACTGTTCATATGCTCAATCATGTAAACCCACATACAGGATTAAGATATGCAGATGATCCCGGATTAGCCTTTATTGAGTTTCAGAATGAGGACAATATTTTTTGGGGGGCTATTGAGCAGTCGTTGGAGCAGGCTCCATCCTACAGGGCTTTGCTTTGTAATCAGTTTTCCCTGTGGCTGAAGGAAAAATATGGCTCTCAGCAATTGCTCGAAAAAGCATGGGGCTCCCAGAATCTTCCGGATGGAGAATCACTTGAAAAAGGGAATATCTATCCGCAACCCAATCATAGTCTTTTTAGCAGTGAATACAACAGGTCGTTAAAAGAAAATCGCCCCATGCCGACTCACATCCTGGATAAAATGCGTTTTTTATATGAAAAACAGGTAGAGTTTTACAAAAAGTTTGAAGATGCCATCCGTAACACCGGATATAAGGGAGTATTAGTAGGTTCCTGCTGGCAGGCTGGATCAGGATTTTCTCACTTATATAACCTGCACAACGACTACTTAACCGGCATGATTGACCGGCATAATTACTACGGCGGAGGATCCGGCGGACATAATCTGACAGAAGGCGCTGTAAGAAATATATCCCTGTTATCACAGCCGGGATCAGGATTGTTGAGCTCCGGGCTTCAGGATGTAATTGACCGGCCTTTTTCATTCTCGGAATGGATGAGCTTAGTGCCCAATGAATGGACAGCCGAAGCTGCCCCTTTGGTTGCTGCCTATGGAATGGGACTTCAGGGATGGGATGCTTCTTTTTCGTTCGCTACTGATATTCCAAGATTCTCACGGTACCTGCAATCGGAAGGACATGGAGTATACAATGCAACCAGTCCACTACACATGGGACTTTATCCAGCTCTGGCGCGAATGGTTTACAGAAACGATGTTACTGAAAGCCCTGTTCTCGGAACCAGAAATGTGCATATCCCATCAATGGCCAAAGGAATTCTCGATTCTGAAGAATTAGTGGAACAAGGTTATGACGACAAGAGTTTTTCGGGATCCGTTTCACCGGGAATGCTGGCAATTGGAAGATTCCCCATCCAGTTTACGGATAAACCAAAAAAAACAGCTATTCCCGAAGTTCCCCAATACTGGGATAAAAATGGCAAAACAGTAGTCTCTGCTACAGGTGAATTAAAATGGAATTATGGAGAAAGAAAATACGCCTCGATCAATACAAAAGGTACCAAAGGAATAATCGGTTTTGCTGACAATAAAAATGTGGAACTGGGCGATTGGACAATAACTACTGACAATCCGTTTGCAGTAATACTCATTACCGATCTGACACCGAAAGGCGATTTATCAGGATCTGAAAAAATTCTGGTAACTGCAGTTGCCCGGGCACGAAACACCGGAATGGAATATGAATACACAGAAAACCGGACACGACTTACAGCCGAAGGGGATACCCCCTTGCGCATGGAACCCGTAAAAGCTTCCATATCAATAAAAAACAAATCAAACTTTGAAGTAATTGCTCTCGATCAGGACGGACTGTTAACCGGGGAAAAAGTACCTGTGAAAAAAAACAGTTTCACTATTGATGGAGAAAAATATCAGACCTTATACTATTTGATTGTTAGCAAATAACACCAAATGACCACACGTTTATAAATTCATTCATTATTAATACAAACAAGGAGAATTTAAATGATGCGAGGTCGATTTTATAACATAGAAAATTAATACTTTTATTCCTATGAAAAATTGGATATTTATATTTCTGTTCTTGCCTGTATTCACTGTATTATCAGCGCAAAACTCAACCCACGACAACAGTATACAACTGATTATCCGGGCCGACGACATTGGCTCCTTCCATGCAGCCAATGTGGGTTGTATCGAATCCTATAAAAATGGCATTGCCCGTTCAGTAGAGATCATGCCACCCTGTGCCTGGTTTCCCGAAGCAGTGGAAATGTTAAAAGAAAACCCCGGCTATGATGTGGGAGTGCATCTTACACTTACCAGTGAGTGGAGCAACTACAAATGGAGACCCATAACTCATTGCCCCAGTTTGGTGGATGAAGATGGCTTTTTCCCTCCCATGGTCTGGAAAAACAATAATTTTCCGCCAAATTCCTCCATCCAGGAAGCCAACTGGAAAATTGAAGAAATTGAACAGGAACTCCGAGCTCAAATTGAACTCTCTCTGAAATATATTACACAGGTATCGCACCTTTCCACGCATATGGGATTTACAAGTCTTGACCCGAAAATTGAGGAAGTGGTAAATAAATTAGCTAAAGAATATAAATTAGAAGTAAATATGGAAGGAGTTCAACGATTTCCCGGATGGGGCAGGGATACCAAACCCAAAGACCGCATTGACAAGTTTTGTGAAAACCTGAAAAATCTGAAGCCTGGGAAGTACCTGTTTATTGAACATCCGGCAAGAGACTTTGAAGAGATGAAAACCATCGGGCATACCGGCAGTAATGATGTGGCAGAAAGCCGGGAATGGGTTACACGAGTTTTTACCAGCAAAAAGGTCAAAAAAACAATCAAAAAAATGGGTATTCAGGTCATCAGCTATGCGGATGTAAAAAAAGAACAGGGTAAATCTTAATACCACCAAATATGAAAATTATAGCTAAAAGATTATTCCTATTTCTTCTTGTGGTACTGATCAGTTTTTCAGTCTATAGTCAGGATCCTTTACGTTATAAAGATGACGTTGCAAAGCTGGTTCAAAAAGAATATCGTTTCACCGGGAATAAAGAGCTGGTGGTATTTGCCGGGAGCTCAAGCATCAGGATGTGGCATGATGTGGAGGAATATTTTCCGGGATTTCATGTAATCAACAATGGTTTTGGAGGTTCTCATTTTACCGATCTCATATACTATTACAATGAACTCATTTTGAAGCACCAGCCCGATTATCTGTTCATATATGAAGGGGATAACGACATTGCCGGCAAGAAAAAACCAGCCAAAGTGATAAAACATGCAAAGAAACTCTATCGGATGATTCAACAGGACCTGCCCGGAACAAAGGTGGTTTTCATTTCTCCAAAACCCAGCATAGCAAGGGTTCATTTGAAAAAAGAATATGAAGACCTTAACGCCCGGCTTGAAAAATTCTGTCAAAAGCAATCGGTTGGATTTGCAGATGTCTGGACCAGTATGGTCGATGAGAATGGGGATGTTTTGGAAGATCTATTTATCAAGGATGGGTTGCATTTAAATAAAAAGGGATATGACATTTGGGGAAAAGTAATATCAACCCATTTGAATTAAGCCGTTAATTAACCATCAAAAAGAAAGGCAGGCATTTACAAAGCAATAGTGCAACCATAAGCATGCGGATTCATCTGATAACACCCTGGATTATTTCAACCATTTAACAGATCAATAAACATGTAAACATAACCAGATAAAACTATCAACCATGGCAATAAAACGAATCATTTTTCTGGGAATCATTTGCGTTATTCTCTCTTGTCAAAAATCCGGTCAGCAATCAATCCAGCGGGTTTTCAACTCGGTTTACGAAGAGGAATATTTAAACCGGGTAGCCTTTCCTATTGGGGGGATTGGAGCGGGGATGATTTGTCTTGAGGGGACAGGAGCCATTTCGCATATTTCGGTACGAAATAAACCGGATATATTTTACGAACCCTTTCTGATGGGAGTTCTATCCGTTAAGGGCTTAGAAAACGGCACGAAAGTACTGGAAGGGCCTGTTCCTGACTGGAAGATCTTTGGGAATCCAGGCTCAGGTGACGGGGCTCGCAACAATTCATTTGGGTTCCCCCGGTTTGAAAAAGCATCATTTGAAACTCGATTTCCCTTTGGGGTCATTCATTTGGAAGACTCAGATATTCCGATGGATGTACAAATAACCGGTTGGAGTCCTTTTATTCCGGCTGATGAAGACAACTCGAGTCTTCCTGTTGGTGCCCTGGAATATACCTTCAGGAATACAACACAAAATGAATTGGAGGCTTCATTTTCTTATCATGCTGAAAACCTGATGAGGATTGAGATTCCCAGTGAATGGGGAGGATTCTATGAAAAAGGTCACTCCATTGTAGGGATTCCCAACGGTTTTATGATGCGTCAAAGGGCCTTGCCCGATAAGCCGCATAATAAAGGTGATTTTGCCCTATTCACTGATGATCCGGCAACTGTTGTTGATTTATGCTGGTTCAGGGGAGGCTGGTTCGACTCTCATACCTTACTATGGAAAGAAATTACTGAATTTTCCTTTTCTGAAGACACAACAACGGTGAACTCTCCGGGAGCATCCCTGTTTATTCCTTTTAAGCTTCAACCTGGTGAAGAAAAAACGATCAGACTCATGATGGCTTGGTATTCACCCTATTCCACTTTACGGGCAGGTCTGGGGCCGGTATCATCCGAACAGATTAAAACCGATCTGGAAAAATGTACCGGGGAAGATGGATGTTGTGACCAAAGTAGCCTGTATTATGAACCCTGGTATTCCGGCAGGTTTAGAAGCATCGATGAAGTAGTGCGCTATTGGAAAATGCATTACAACGACTTAAAGAAAAATACCAGTTTATTCACCCATTCATTTTACAGCTCCACCTTACCAGGAGAAGTGATCGAAGCAGTTGCTGCCAACCTTTCCATATTAAAATCACCTACCGTACTCCGGCAAAAGGATGGTAAACTTTGGGCATGGGAGGGCTGCCACGATAGCAGTGGATGTTGTTATGGATCGTGTACCCACGTTTGGAATTACGCTCAGGCCATACCTCATCTGTTCCCTGATTTGGAAAAATCATTGCGGGAAACAGAATACCTGATCAGTCAGAATGAGGCAGGACATCAAAATTTCAGAACTTCTCTTCCCATTCAGCCGGGGGGACATGGGTTTCATGCTGCCGCCGACGGGCAACTGGGAGGGATCATGAAAATGTACCGCGATTGGCGTATCTCGGGAGATACCGGGTGGATGAAGTCACTTTATCCCAGTGTAAAACAAAGTATCGACTATTGTATTTCTATATGGGATCCTAAAAGTAAGGGTATCCTGGAAGAACCCCACCATAACACCTACGATATTGAATTCTGGGGGCCTGATGGTATGTGCACAAGTTTTTACCTCGGAGCACTGACTGCAATCATAGAAATGGGTAAAGTTGCCGGTGATGATGTATCCAGATACATTACCCTTCAGCAAAGAGGGATACAATTCCTGGAAAATGATCTGTTTAATGGAGAGTTCTTCATTCAGAAAATCACAGTGGAAGGACTAGAGGCTGACGACCCAGTAACTGCTTCAAAAATAGGCATTAACATGGACTACTCACCGGAAGCAATCCAACTCCTTCAAAAGGAAGGTCCAAAATATCAATACGGTACCGGTTGTTTGTCGGATGGAATTTTAGGGGCATGGATGGGGAAAATGGCCGGACTTGATGATTTTGTCGACGATAAAAAAGTAAGGAGCCATTTAAATGCTGTCCACAAATATAATCTTCGCAAAGATCTGTCCGATCATGTGAATCCACAACGCCCGGGATATGGCCTGGGAAAAGACGGAGGATTGCTGTTGTGTACCTGGCCAAACGGAGGAGATCTTACCCTGCCTTTTGTTTACAGCAACGAGGTATGGACAGGCATTGAATACCAGGTAGCATCACACCTGATGCTTCATGGAGAAGTTGAAAAAGGACTGGAGGTAGTACGTGAAGTAAGGAAACGATACGATGGGCGTATCCGCAATCCTTTTAATGAATATGAATGCGGACACTGGTACGCCAGGGCGATGGCCAGCTACGGATTACTCCAGGGCCTGACCGGCGTGCGCTACGATGCTGTAGACCAGATCGTGTATATAGATTCAAAAGTTGGGGATTTTACTTCTTTCCTATCAACCGCTGAAGGATTTGGTACCGTTGAGCTAAAAAATGGGAAAGCAACCCTGAACGTTGTTTTTGGAAATATACCGGTGAAGGAAATTGTGATCAGGGGAGAAAAATTACTTTAGGGTATTCAAATAAATATTCCGTTAAAATGGACACTGCACTAATAACCGGAGGATCGAAAAGAGTAGGGAAAGCAATAGCAGAACACCTTGCTGGCAAGGGGTGGAACTTAGTGATCCACTATAATACCTCTGAAGAACCGGCAGAGAGACTGGTCAAGCAGCTGCAGACACACTATCCCGGACAAAAATTTACCTGTCTGCAGACTGATCTTATCAACCAGAATGAAGTGGAACGATTGATCAGAAATGCCATTGCCAATATGGGATCTATTCAATTATTGGTGAATAATGCATCCATTTTCAAACCGGGCAACTTGCGCAAAACAAGTACTGGATTATTTGATGACCACATACTGGTGAATTTTAAAGCACCTTTCATTCTGATGCGCGATTTTGCAACCTTCTGCACAAATGGAAACATCATTAATCTGCTGGACACAAGAATAACCAGCAATAAAACAAACTTTGCCGCGTATTCCCTGTCAAAAAAATCACTCTGGCATCTCACCCAAATGGCAGCGCTTGAGTTTGCTCCAAATATCAGGGTAAATGCTATTGCACCCGGAGTAACCCTGCCACCGGTGGATAAAGATGAAAGCTATTTGTGGGAGCTGGCAGAAAAAATCCCCATGAAAGAACCCACAGGGACTGATCCCATTTTAAAAAGTATCGATTTTATTCTGGAAAATACTCATCTGACCGGACAACTCTTGTTTGCAGACGGTGGTGAGAACTTAGGACAAAACAGATAAATACATGACTATGGCAATAATTAAAATAAAAAGCTTGTGGTTACGGACATTCATTGGATTCAATTCCGACGAACTAATCAACAAACAAGATGTGACTATTCACATTGAACTGGAAACGGATATCTCAGCTGACGTGCTGGAAAACGACGAACCGGATGATATTCTGGACTATAAAATTATTACCAAAAATGTTATTGATCTTGTGCAAAACGGACGTTTCAAGCTGCTGGAGGTATTAACCAAAAGAATCCTTGATTTGGTATTGTCCAACAAAAAAATAAAATGGGCAAGGGTTGAAGTGGACAAACCCCATTCACTGCGATACTCAAAATCCGTTTCTTTAACCATGGAAGGAAGGAATTAATCATGCCGGACTCCAATTGGCAAAAAAACAAAGGCACCGGAGTAGATAAGGGAAACTGGGTTATCATTGGTATTGGCTCCAACATCAACGCCAAAGAAAGCATTTCCAACATGTTGGAAATACTGGGCAGGGAAGTAAAAATCCTAAAAATATCCACCTTTACTAAAACCAAACCTGTCGGAATGGAAAATCAGCCTGATTTTACAAATGGTGCAGTAAAAATTCAAACCAGATTAAACCGGGATGACCTGACCCGGTTGTTAAAACAAATTGAAGACCAGCTTGGTCGCGACCGGTCGGCTCCTAAATTCGGACCACGCATTATTGACCTCGATGTGGTCGTTTGGAATGGCAAAATTGTAGATGAAGATTATTATACCCGTGATTTTCTGAAGAAAAGCATTCAGGAAATTGTGTAACCTGATTTGTTAAGATTATAATTTTTTAAGCTGATTCTTAGAGACTGTTTTGATTTTGTTTTTTAGCCTGTTTAATTCATAAAAAATATTTTTGAATTGGTAAAGTGTTATTTGCAAATGATTTATAATACAGATGAACGAAAAACATTTTTCACAAGTGCGTTTATTTCAATGCATCTGCTTCGTTGCGAAACCCTTGAAATAGATAACTATGCCTGCGGGTTCCGGCGCCTTGCATCTGCATCAAACTAAACGCATGAATTAAACAGGTTAGAAATATTTTGACGTATTTTTTGCTCAGACAAGGCAAAATTGACGCGAATAGCCATAGCTATTAAGGAAATTTTGCAGCAATATGAGTGAAAAAGACGCAAAATAGAATAAATGGATAAATTTAAAACAGTCTCTTAATAAACGATTCGTTTAAACCATCCACTCCATTTAGTTCCTCCAGGTCGGCAACGACAAGATCTGCCCCATTCTCTTTCAAAGCAGAGGCATTATTATTCCGGGCGATGCCAACAACCAGACCAAAGTTACCTTTGCTTCCTGCCTGAACACCCGACACTGCATCTTCTATAACGACAGAGTCTGCAGGAATAGCTCCAACCATTTCACAGGCCCGAATAAAAATATCCGGTTCTGGTTTTCCTTTCAGGTTAAGATCATCGGATGTTAATCCATCCACCCGCGCATCAAACAAATGCAACAGGTCAGCTGCCACGAGTACATTCCTGCAATTCTTACTTGATGATGCAACTCCAAGTCGGACTCCTGCCTTTTTTAATTCATGCAACATGGCTACCGATGAGGGATATACTTCGACACCTTTCTCTCTCAAAAGCTGATTGAATGCTTCATTTTTACGGTTACCCAGTCCACATATGGACTGAACATCCGGCGGATCTGCCGGAGTACCCCAAGGGATTTCGATACTTCTTGATTCTAAAAACGATGCCACCCCTTCATACCGGGGCTTTCCGTCAACCCAGGAGAGGTAATCAGCCTGTGTAAACGGGGAAAAAGGTTCACCCTTGTCATGTTCCCGCTGAAGCAGGTAATCATCAAAAAGTTTCTTCCATGCATCCAAGTGGGTGGATGCTGTCCGGGTAATTACTCCGTCGAGATCAAAAATTACGGCTTCAAACGCCAAAGGATGACTGAATAACATGATGGATACCAGTTAACAATTTACGAATTAAAACATTCTTTCAAAATTCCTGCAAAACTGTTCAAAATTCATGGGATAACTTTCACTCAGGGTATCTGTATATTTTGAGCAAAACGAGTTAAACTGAAACCTGGCCTGATGATTGTTGTCCGACTGATTAAGTGACCATACCTGTAACCATACAGCCTCTTCGTTTAAATCGTCATACTCCAGAATACGTCGGGCAATGGCGTCAATTTTTTCCAGGTTTTTTTCATTCCTGTAAAATACCGCCAGTTTCAAAAGATTATCGATCATTTGATTTCCTGTATACCCTCTAATTTCATCCAGCCAGGGTAGGTTCAATTCCTTGAGAAATCTTCCTCTCTGCACCAATAAAAAGAATGTTTCCAGCTGAGCCCGGTTCATTCCACCGGAGACGTGACAAAGTTTATAGGCTTCAACAAAATCACAAAAAAATGGATTATCCATCTTTGCCTGCAAAAAACCGTTCAGGGTAAGAATTTCCAACCCTTCAACATCCTGAAGGATCTTTCTGAGTTTATTCAGGGTAACTGCCCGGTTATTGGTTACCTTTTGGGGTGGCAAGCCTGACCAAAGGGTTTCGTCAATTTCTGAAACAGCTGCACCGGTACCATTTTTAATGGTAGACAACAAGACATACAAAAAAAGTTCTTTGATTTTGGGAGTAAACAAAATTGAAATATCATTTCCGAACCTGTTGATAGCTGTGAATCTTCCAAATAACAACAACTGATTGGCTGAAGTTTTTTCCGGAAGTACCGGCAACTTAACCTTGCTAATCCTCCTTCTCTTTCTGATCATCAGACTAAACAAAGCCATAACAATTATAGAGAATAGAACCATAAGTGCCAGTTTCACATCGATCCTCTGAAAAAAGCGGGGTGTGATGGGCATCCCGGTAAGAGTAACCTCTTCATCTAGGGCAAGTTTAGAAATCTCCTCAGCTCCAAGCGCCCTGCTCCAGAAGTTGAGATTATCAATATATCCGCGTAAGCTGGCACCCTGTAAAAGGGCGCTTCCCAAAAAAATATCACCTGAGCCCGAAAAAGGAGGATGCCCGGTTGAACTGCCAATATTCCGTCCGTTGATAAAAATAGCCTGTTCTCCGGTTTCCAGAATATAACGCCAAACCATATGGTACCAAATGTTGGGCTCCAGCTTTTCTTCTGAAATATAATCGTTCGCCCATAATCCAAAGTATGGATGACCCGAGCGAAGGATCAGATGCAAACCGCGTCGATACTCACTTTCATAATTTCCAATCACAGCATTATCACCATGCTGCAGAATTTCACTGAATTTAACAAAACAACTTACACTAAATGAGCTATTACGTAATCCGTAAATATCAGGTGAGCCCAGATTAACACTGGCATTCTCGGGCAGCCGGAGAACAGTGCCCCGCTCAATATCCTGATTAAATGTAAAGTTCTCACCCGGAAACAGCTGAGCAGGAGAAAGGCTATTGACAATTGAATTTTCAAAATGAAAACTACCGGTCAACTGATCGCCCAGATTTAACGGATGGGCCATAAGATGATAATCTTCAGGCACCTCCATTTCGCCGGTAACAATGATCTGTTCCGGGATCATCCGATACCCCGGCACAAATGGTGTAAGTGTAAGCTCCTGGCCACCAAGGTAAGGAAAACTAAACCGTCCTCCGGTGACTAAAATGTCGGGATTTCTCCAATATACCTTATCGATGTTTTTGCCTGATCCACGAACTGTTCCGGATATCCAGATAAAAGAGCTGAGCTGGGAGATAATAAAATCGAACTGAAAAATATCATTCCCAACAAATATAAAATTGGGCCGCTTGCCATATTTTGTCCAGCTCTCAAGTAAAAAGTTGGTATAATCAGGAACCAAATTCCGGATATTTCTTTCAGCAGTAAATTGGATGGGCAGTTTTTCAAAGTCATCAATCATAAATAATTCCCGGTTGATTGAATTTTTACCTCCAATCAACCCTGAGGTTGCTGATATTCGGAGAAAATAATCATCGGCCTGATGGAACGTCTGGCCTGCATGATCTACCTCGCCATCCACAAAAAAAAGTAACCTGCGATTGGAATGCATCAGGTCTTCATAGGTTGGCCAGGCCTCGCCCCTTGGCAGATAAAAAATTTGGGAAGCTATCGGCGATTCACGGATCAATGAATCCAGGATGGTAAAATTTCCCTGAAAATGAACAAAAACAGGTAAAATTTTAGACCGATTGGACTCCAGGATGGTCTGAATTTGAGCGATCAAAAAATCAACTGTTTGATGCCCGGCCACAAGAAACTGCCCTTCCTTTTCTGTCACTTCAATTTCTACCCCGGAATGGTCATTTGTGCCTAAAAAATTCCATAATTGCTGATCATTCAAATTATTATCCTGAAGATGAACAATTAAAAATGAAGATTCATTAAACTCACGGGCATAAGTGATTCCGGATAAAAAAAAGAAAAAATAAAATATAAATTGCTTTTTCGATACCTTATAATTCATGTAGTAAATCCCTTTCGCCCATTAAACTAATTCTTAATCTCAGATTATTCAAAGGGCAAAAATATTGATTTTTTGCATAGAATTAAATTTTTTTGCATTTTTTTAATTTGCTGTTTTTCAAAATTTTAAACAAAAAATTAATGCTTAGCTAATTATTAATTAAGGATTTGTTACTATTCATTTTAATCAGAGGCTAATAGGCTGAAGATATATTGCACTTGTTAAGAATAATGAATGACCAATTACGAATGATTTCCAGCCGAAATTACTGGCGAATTTTGTCGAACACCATATAAAATAAATCATGGAGTGAGGCACATACCTTAGAAATCTTACAATTTTAATGAGATGAAACGAAAATCCCTTTTATTGTTTCTCACCGGCGGTCTGGCTGCGATATTGTTTTTATTTTTATTTAATAAGGGATTGGATTCCACTTCCAGCAATACATTTTGTGGTGCATGCCATGCACATCCACACGCACATTCCTCATTACAATTATCCGTTCACAACAGCAACCGGAGTGGTATTTCTGCTACATGTTCAGACTGTCATCTCCCACCTGAGGATCAGACGGTTTATTATTTAACGCGAAAGGCTTATCATGGATTTCATGATTTGTATGTTTTTCTGACGCGTGATATGGATGAGATTGACTGGGCTGCGAAACGAACAGCAGAGGCTTCGAAGCGCTTTGTTTATGAAGAAGGCTGTAAAAAATGCCACACCAATTTGTTTCCAACTACACTGGATGCCCTTGGGGCAGAATCACATCTGAAATATGTGCGGGATCCGGAAAATAATTCGTGTGTAAAATGTCATCTTGATGTTGGTCATTACCGTGGTGAACCAGTTCTGGCAACAGAGCAAACAGAAATATCCGATATGGAATTGTATACAGAACCTGCTTCTGTCACCACCTTTGAAAATTTCACAGAAAAGATACCAGGCACAGTCGTATCATTCAGGATGAAAGCTATACCGGGAGGTCGTTTTCTTATGGGAAGTCCCCCGGATGAATCTTACCGAAAGGCAGATGAGGGACCTGTCCGTGAAGTGGAAGTATCCGGTTTCTGGATGGCGGAGACAGAAGTAACCTGGAATGAGTATTTTGCCTTTTTTAATGCTACCTCCTCCCAGGGGAGGAAAGAGAGTGAAACAGCAGACGAAGAGACTGATGGAATTACCGGCGCCACACCACCATGGGGTGCACCTGATCAGGGATGGGGAACTGGTGACCGACCGGCCATTACCATGACACATCATGCGGCACAAACATATTGCCGATGGTTAAGCAGTGTTACTGGGAAAAAATACCGGCTACCTACCGAAGCAGAATGGGAATATGCCGCACGCGGAGGAACTGAAGGACCTTATTTCTTCGAAGGTTCACCCAAAAAATATGAGAGCGAAGGATTCCGAAACAAAATTTTTGGTGCCGATACCTCCGTCATCAATTCGTATATCATCTATCAGGAAAATAGTCCTAACCGGACTCAACCTCCAACTAGTGTGCAACCCAATCCGTTTGGATTAAAAAATATGCTGGGCAATGTAGCTGAGTTCTGCCTCGATTATTACGATCCGCAGGTTTATGCCAAATACCCAAAGGGTATCATTAAAAACCCAAGGGGACCACGTGAAGGACTTGAGCATGTGATCAGGGGAGGATCATTTAAGCATACAGCCAAAGATCTGCGTATAGCACGACGCGATTTTACCCGTACACAACAATGGTTGGAAACCGATCCGCAAATTCCCAAAAGTATCTGGTGGTACTCCGATTGTAACCATGTGGGGTTCAGGGTGGTTTGTGAAAATGAACCGGATGAAACAACCCGATGATGAACCGGCTGCAATCACGATAAATTCATAGGGATATACGCAAGAGATAAAAAATACTTTAGAACGACAACAGATGACTAATTAATTTAGTAAGCATCAACTGTTAACATGATCAGAGCGAAATAATACAAATCAGATACCATGGAAGAAAATCAACTATCACGAAGGGGCTTTATTGAAAAAACAGCCATAATTGGAGCTGCCGGTTTGGCTGGGGTGCATGCACTTGGTTCCTGCAAGAAAAAAAGGAAGTCGGTTGATTATGAATTCCCTCCGCTTTATGATAAAGCACCTGACGGGAAAAAATTGCGAGCCGGGCTCATTGGATGTGGTAACCGGGGAACCGGAGCTGCTTTAAATTTTCTGGCCGCAGGAAATGACCTGGAATTAACAGCACTCGCCGATGTTTTTGAAGACAAGGTTTGGGACTGTCATAGTAAATTAGAAAAACAAAATGTTCACGTATCTAAATCGAATTGTTTTTGGGGATTTGATGCATACCAGTCGTTATTGCAGACCGATCTGGATGTCGTTATTTTAGCTACACCGCCTCAATTCAGACCGCTACATTTTGATGCTGCTATACAGGCAAAAAAACATGTATTTATGGAAAAACCGGCAGCAGTTGATCCTGTTGGCGCCCGGCAGATCATCTCTACGTCCAGGAAAGCAGAAACTATGGGACTGACCGTTATTACCGGAACCCAGCGCAGACATCAGCGCGATTACCTGGAAACCTACCGGCAGATAGCAATGGGAGCAATCGGTGAGATCACCTCGGCCAAAGCCTGGTGGTTACAAACACACGTTTGGTTTCGAACACGTGAAGAGGGCTGGAATGATATGGAATACATGTTACGTAACTGGAATAATTTTTGCTGGCTGTGTGGAGATCATATTTTGGACACACATGTTCATAACATTGACATAATCAACTGGTTCACAGGGAAAAACCCCATAAGTGCCATTGGTTTTGGGGGAAGAGCCCGACGATTAACCGGTGATCAATATGACTTTTTCAGCATTGATTTTGAATACGGGAATGGAGTTTATTCTCATAGTATGTCCCGGCAGATCGATGGCTGCGCAAACTCTCTGGGAGAACAGCTTATGGGAACAGAAGGATATACCAATTGTAAAAACACAATTTTCCATCCCGATGGTTCCATCAAATGGCAATACGAATACCCCAAAAATAAGGAGGGGAAACCTACAGGAATTGTTAAAATTTCTCCCTATATACAAGAGCACATCGACATGGTTACCGCGATACGCGAAAATAAACCGGTTGTGGAAGCCGAGCGTACAGCAATTTCTACGCTTACAGCCATCATGGGCCGGACTGCTGCATACACAGGGCAGAAAGTTACCTGGGATGATATGCTCAACTCAACGGAACGACTTGGACCCGGTCAATATGAAATGGGCCCGGTTGATATGACTTTCCCGACACCACTTCCCGGAATACAACATAAAAGCTAATATACATACACCATGATCTCAGTTGTCATTCCATTACTGAATGAAGAGCAATTGATCCTGAATCTGCTCGAGGAGCTCTGGGAAGCACTAAAACAAACAGGAGCCGAATTTGAGGTAATTTGTGTTGACGATGGGAGTACAGATTCCACCTTACAAAAATTACTGCAATTTCGCAACCAACACAACGGGTTAAAAATATTATCCCTCTCCCGCAATTTTGGACTTCAGTCGGCAATAACAGCGGGAATAGATTATGCCAAAGGTAATTACATAGTAATAATGGATGGCGACTTTCAGGATCCTCCTGAGCTGATCCCGGTGTTATATGATAAAATAAAAGCAACCGATGCCGATATCGTTTCTGCAGTGCGGGAATCACGTCATGAAAAATTTTCAAAAAAAATCTATATCAACATTTTTCACCGGGTATTTGATAAGATCACGGAGGGGGATCAGATTGCCCAAACCGGAAATTTCTGTATCATGAACAGTAAAGCTCACCAGGCTATTCTACAGTTTTCGGAACGTAATCGCTATTTGCCGGGGATCAGAAACTTTATTGGATTTAAACACGAATTTATTTTATACGATCGTCCCGATCGGTTGAAAGGGGAAGCCAAAATGAAATTATTAAAACTCTTCTCCCTGGCTGCCGATGCAATCTATTCCTTTTCAAAATGGCCTATAAAAATATGTTTATACCTGGGGTTACTTGGCGTCATCATTTTCTTCCTGGCAATAATTTACACCTTTGGTTCAAAGTTCTTTAATCTGGCGCCAATAGGCTGGTCTTCGATGTTTTTAGCCATCAGCTTTTTTGGTTCCGTTCAGCTCACATTTCTGGGCTTGATTGGAGAGTATGTTTACCGTATTTTCAAGGAAGTACAAAACCGGCCGCTCTATTTCATCCAAACCCTCTATGAATAGCACATGCAGAATATGGACTGAAAAAAACATCTTTATCGCCATCCTGATGGTTGCCGGTCTGATTTTTCTTTACCTGGCTCCACAATCAGCAGCCAATGTCGATGAACAATTACATTATCCCCACGCCAAAAAAGTAGTAAACTGGTATTTTACAGGAGGGGAAGATCAGAGCTGCCTGCACACACCACACACCAACCTGAAGTACTATGGCCAGTCGGTCGACAATCTCACAGCCCTCATCAACCGGGTTTTGTATGTGGAAGATGAATACCTGACCAGACACTATACAGGAGCACTATTTTTCTGGTTGATCCTTCTTTTATCCGGAATACTATCCCATCGGTTAACAGGATCCTGGCTAACAGCAACCTTTACTGTGTTGGTTTTGGTATTTATGCCCAGACTTTCAGGCCAGGCGTTTGGAAATTTAAAAGACATTCCGTTTGCAGCCGGCTACATGGCAGGGTTGCTGGGAATAGTTCATTTTTTAAAGGAAATTCCACATGTACACTGGAAAACGACTATTTTAACCGGCTTCATTTTTGCTTTTACCATCTCTGTCCGCGCAGGAGGATATATTCTTCTGGCATATCTGGGGCTGGGCCTGGTTGTTTACCTGCTCATTTATCCTTTCATTTTCAAGCAGATCATCTCTTCCGGAAAATTAAAAATCAATCTTCTCCTTCATGGAATCACGCTGGTGCTCATATCCTGGATAGCCGGACTGCTTTTCTGGCCCTATGCCTTACAAAACATACTGATTCATCCCCTGGAGGGTTTGAGGATGATGCAACATTACCAGGTAAGCATCCGGCAGGTATTCGAAGGTCGGCTGATCTGGAGTACTGACCTTCCCGGGTACTACCTGACGAAATGGATTTTTATTTCCACCCCATTGCTTGTACTCTCCGGCTTCTTTCTTTATATCGGGAACTTCTTCAGGGAATTGATAAAAAATCGTCCTGTTCCCCGACAGTTCTTTTATGAAGGATTTATACTCTTTGCCACCCTCTTCCCTTTTTTCTACGTCACGGCAATTGGTTCCAATTTGTATAGTGGCGTTCGACAAATGCTATTTATTTTTCCTCCCATGGCAATATTGGCAGTTACAGCAATTTTTAAATGCATGGAAGTACTTAAAAGGAGGCATAAAAAACTGACCGGAGGGATAATTGTATTACTCGCCATCCTGTTGATCTGGCCGGTTAAACACCAAATTTCTACCTTTCCGGTCGATTATGTCTATTTTAATATACTGGCCGGAGGGAATAAAAATGCCTGGGGCAATTATGAATACGATTACTATTTTCATGGGGTAAAAGAACCGGCAGATCATTTAAAAACACTTATCGGAAACGAAGAGATAACCGTGGCGATGAATAGCAATTTGTCAAATTACTTCGATCAGTCCTCCAATATCGATTATGTTTATACCCGATTTCATGAGCGGAGCTCATATGATTGGGACTATGGCATTTTCGGGCTCAACTACATTCATCCATATCTGTTGAAAAACAACTTATGGCAGCCGGAGGGAATTATAAAAACCTTTTACCAGAAGGGTAACCCGGTAGCTATACTCCTGAAGCGAGTGGATAAATCCGATTTTTATGGGATTTCTGAAATAAAAATCGGAAATTTGCATCAGGGAATACAGCTGTTAAAAAAAGCAGCACAACACGACCCGAATAATGTATGGTTGCTGGTAAACCTGGCAAAAGCAAAACTGGAAACTGGTGATATCCCCGGGTTTGAACACGATATTGAAGCGGGGAAAAAAATTCACCCTTATTATGAACCTGTTTTATTGCTGGAAGCTACCCGATATTATAAAGAAGGAAAATATAATGCCGCCATACAGAAGCTAAATGAATTGTTGGAAATAAACCCCAGGTATATGCCTGCGAAAGAATTGCTGGAAACGGTAATGACAGACCAAAAGAAAATTGGAAGGGCAATGAATGAATGATGACAGATTTAAAATTCATATACGGGCCAACGAAATGAGCTTGCGAATTCTGCCGGATACTATAAAAATGATCGATTATAATGAGGCAAATACTTAAAAAATAAACAATTTTGATAAGATGAAACGAGCATGACGGGTTATAACAAAAAAGTAGGATTATAATTATGCGAGTCCCATCTGATACCTTAGTAAACAATTAATTTTAATCAAATGAAATCATTAATTAAATTTATTACAACAATCATTGCAGGTATTTGTGCATTTCCTTACCTGTTAGTGGCACAGGATGCAGGAACGTACATTGACAATTTAGGTGTTCAGGACAGTTCTTATATGGAGCAGGACTTACTTGCTGATACAGCGAGTTCAGGGTCTGGCACAACAACTATTATTGTTGTCATTGTGCTGGTTGTTATCGCAGCTGTTGCCTTTTTTATGCTGAAGAAAAAGAAAAAGTAACTGATGCTCAACCGGTTGGTTAAACAACCGGAAATTTTATTCTGACTAGTTGAGCTGGAAGGGAAATCAGGAAGTACTATTCCGGATAAACGGGTTTCATTTCCCCAAACTCATCAGTAATCTCCTGAAAAATCCTGTTTAATTCCTTTGTAGACTCTGCGCGCAGCAATTTGACTCTCCATTCCCGGAAATTGGGTAATCCGGGAAAATATTTGGCAAAATGGCGACGCATCATCAGGATAGCTGAGAACTCATTATCCTTTGCCTCCAGGGTTAAAAGGAGTTGTTCTTTAATATTTTCGACAATTTCTGCAACAGAAGGTGGAGGTAAGGTTTCACCTGTCCGGAAGAAATGTTTAATTTCTTTGAATATCCAGGGTCTGCCAATTGACGGTCTGCCAATCATCAGAGCATCCACACCTGTTTGATCCAATAACTGTTTGGCTTTTTCGCCACTGGTAACATCTCCGTTTCCGATAATTGGAATTTTTATCTCCGGATGGTTTTTTACTTGTCCAATAAGTGACCAGTCGGCTTTTCCGTTATACAATTGTTCACGGGTTCTGCCATGAATGGCCAGGGCGGCAATCCCAGCATCCTGGAGGCGTTGAGCAACTTCAAGAACAGGCTGGTCATTCTTGCTCCATCCCAGCCGGGTTTTAGCAGTAACCGGCACATGCACGGCTTTAACAATTTCAGAGGCCATCTGTTGCATTTTGGGTAAATCGAGCAATAAACCGGCTCCTGCCCCATGTCGAATAATCTTTTTCATCGGGCATCCAAAATTAATATCTATAAAATCGGGCTGTAACTCCTCCGCTACCTGGGCAGCCTGAACCATAGAAGATATATTGTGCCCGTATATCTGGATAGCTACCGGACGATCAAAATCATAAAGTACCATTTTTTCCTTTGTCTTTTTCACATCCCGGACAAGTGCTTCCGATGATATAAACTCGGTATACATGACGTCAGCACCATACTTCTTGCACATCCACCTGAAAGATTTATAGGTGACATCTTCCATAGGAGCCAGAAAAAGTGGAATTCCTTCCCATATCAAATTTCCTATCATCATATTAATAATGCTCATTCTCTGAAGTATCTTCCTCACTTCATCGAATATTTTAAACTGTTATAAAAAACTCAGAAGTTCATGCCATTAGAACATCCTTGAATTCATATTTCGTAATTCATTCCATTTCGCTGTAAAATTAAAAATTCACGCAACTATTTTTAATCGTTATCGATCTAATCAATAAAAAAGGAAATATACCATAATAATGAGGAAAGTACTACTGGAGTATATAATTTTAAGGAGATGAAAACAAAATATCTATTTTTAATCCTATTTATTATTGGGGGATGTGAAGACCAGGCCATAACAGATGTAGTTCAATTTGAAAAAGAACTGCTTTTCAGAGCAAACAATACTTATTATTCAAACGACAAGCAATTAAAATTCACGATCCGGGAAGTAAATGACTCGAGATGTCCCAGAGATATAATCTGTATTTGGCAGGGAGAAGCAGTAATAAAAATTGTCTCCGAGCTTCCCGGGTTAGATTCAGTTAAATTAAGCACTTACGATAATCCTCTTGACACCATTGGAAATTTCACCTTTGAGCTATTCGATGTATCGCCCTATCCGGAAACATCAAAAACGATCGGACAGAAAGATTATAAGATCAGGATGAGAATTCATGATATTTCGAAAAGCATTTAACAATCCAGCTTACAGCGTATGTTCCAGCAAAATTTTTATTCCCATCCCTATCAGAATAATTCCTCCTAAAATAAAAGATACCCTGTTCATTCCGGGTGAAATTTTTTTCCCGAAAAACATCCCCAGCATAGAGGCTATGAAGGTAACAGCACCAATAATGATTACGGCGAGGAGTATAGGCATTTTTAACACTCCAAAGCTTAGTCCTACAACGAGAGCATCGATACTGGTTGCAACCGAAAGGCTTAAAATTAAGCGAAAACTATAAGGATTAATCCCTTTCAATGTTTCATTTGAATTTACACCTTCCACAATCATCTTCATTCCAATAAGGAACAGCAATCCAAAGGCAACCCAGTGATCTATAGAGCTAATCAGGTTTTTAAGACTGGTTCCGGCGATCCAGCCAATCAGGGGGAAAACCCCTTGAAAAAATGCCAGAGAGAAAGCCACCGGTATTGCTTGTTTGAAACGAATATCCTGTCTCATCACCCCATAGGAAACAGAAACAGCAAATGAATCAAAACTCAGCCCAATACCAACCAGAACATATGTTAATATTAGAGCTAAACTCATGAATTATCAATTCAAATAAAGTCACAGACAGGCAGTCCATTTGAATTCTCAGAGAGGCCAGGTTATTGCCGAAACTTCGAATAAGTAACAACCAGTTTAATACCGGTATGACTGTTACTACCTTTCAGCACCACCCGGTTTGCCTCATTATTCTTATTGACTGGAGTTAAAAAGAACCCGTTGTTTACGACTTCCCCATCAATAATATTCTGAAGCTGTTGGGTTATTTTAAAGCGGTATGTATAATCACTTTTCTGAAGGTAACCTCCAAAATAGCCTGGATAGAACCAGAAATCAGCAGGTAGCTTTTCTTCACCATCAGCATTTATATAGGTAAAATAGAGCTGGTTTGGTGGTGGGTATTTCTTTACATCAGATGCCAGTGTATCGATTTGGAACACCAATTCAGCCTTATTAACGGCGGTACTAACTGAATCTTTCCAGGAAGACAGTCCTTCGATAATAACTTTTGACTTCAGACCTCCGGTTGCCTGCACATAGATCAGTGAATCATTCCCCGATTCACTGTTCAGATGATTATAAAATACTGTGTTAGAGTAGTCGTGTTCAAAGGAATTTACCCGGGCGCTAAATGGAGTGATCACATAAGGATGATACAAGGTGTCGGGATTCTCTTTTTGCATGTTCTCTTGGTTATTGTAGTAAAGAACGAGTGCTGATCCCTGGAATCTTTCGTTTGACGATGCTTCAAGTGTAAGAATGGCTCCTCCTGTTTCAGTTTGTGGTTCGCATGAAATAAACAGCCCTTTAAAATATTCGAGAAAAACATCATTATTTATCATTTGAAGGGAATCGGCATCAATTAATTTTTCCCCCAACAAAGGATCCAGATTTATCGAGATACGCTGGTAAAAAGTGTCGGCAGAAACGGAATCTAATTTAACTACCGGTATATAATCCAGTTCTCCCAATAGGTTGTTGGATGTTAATTCTTCAAGTTTCACATCCTGGTAATAGGCTGCATCCACATCGAGGGAGGAACTCAGTTCAAATACCTTTAATTTTTGGGGAGTAATAGTATCCCCGTACATAAGCCGGTAGTAAAGCACCAGCTTCACTGAGTCGGCAACAGGATTTGTACCGAATTCAGGAAATTCCTGCAACCTGAACTGGGTAGCAAAATTGATGGTAGTAATACCAAAAACCGGGTCATAAAAACTTCCCAGCAAACTCTTTGAGGCCATACTGGTAGGTATAGAATCTTCCTGAAAGGTATACGATGAAATGCTATTTCTTTCCACCAGACTTTTCACTTCGATCAAATCGGTATGAGGCAATAATTCCATCCCCAGGTCATTGGGTTCATTGCATCCGTGAAAAAGAAAAATGCTGCTTATCAGCAGAGCAAGAAACTGGAATTTGAATAAAATTTTACTATTCACTGAATTCTTGGGTTTATATATTGTTTTCTACAGCCAAATAAAACACAAACGTATAAAAAATTGATGAAGGGAAAGGGCTTTGATGAACCGCATTTTTGTATATTTTATAAAAAAATGTGATCCTTTAACAACTACCATATTTCTTCATAGAAATTATCGTATGCTTCGATGAAGTCCTCTTTCGACTGGTATGCCAGGAATGGTTTACCTGATTCCCGGATATACTGGGAGAGCTCCGGGTTAATCTCTTTGGCTCCCTGAATGAGTGCATCGGAGTAATAGACAGCCATCTTGTTAAAATTCAAGCATGTAGGATCATCTAAAAAAGTTACATCTTTGGGTGTCATCCCTTCGAGCAGTACTTTTCCCTTAATTTCCGGATTTAATGGTTTTTTAAAATCATTATTATATACGGAATAGATCACCTTTGATTGTTTAAAAAGCGGATTATTGTAATAATATTTTTTAATGAACAGAGGGACTAAAGCAGACATCCAACCGTG
Organism: Mariniphaga sp.; assembly: GCA_028702595.1. GTDB lineage: Bacteria > Bacteroidota > Bacteroidia > Bacteroidales > Prolixibacteraceae > Mariniphaga. Next base: position 57,176 of record JAQVON010000009.1, read on the forward strand.
GCAGTGAATTACATCCGGAGCCCAGCGCAGTTTAATCACGGTTTCCAGCACTCCCCTGGCGAAAAACAAAGCTCGCTCATCATTATCTGCAAATTCCTCTCCTTTTGAGTTAGAGACTACCTGTTTACGATGAAAATAATCTTCATTGTCGATAAAATATACCTGCATCCGTGCAGTTTGGATGGAAGCTACCTTAATAATAAGCGGGTGATCGGTATCTTCAATTACCAGGTTCATCCCTGATAAGCGGATCACCTCATGCAGTTGGTTTCTCCGCTCATTTACACATCCATAACGTGGCATGAAAGTACGAATCTCCCTTCCCTTCTCTTGTACACCCTGTGGCAAATACCGGGAAATTTCAGACATTTCACTCTCAGGCAAATAGGGGGTTATTTCCTGAGAAATATAAAGGATCTTTTTCTTTTCCATTGAATTGTAAGCGCAGTTGATTACAGTGTGCAAAAGTAATAAAAATATCGCAATTTTTCAATTTTATTCATTTCCATAGCGTTAAGGAGATAATGATAATATACTTGAACCGAATAATTAAGCATATAATTTATTTACTTTGCAGAGCGAAATAAGGAAACATGATTCAAACAAATACCATAACAGATACCCGGGAACGGCTTCAGGAGTTCAGGAGGCAGGGAAGTATTGGATTTGTTCCTACCATGGGAGCACTTCATCAAGGGCATCTTTCGCTGGTTGAAAAAGCTGCAGCTGAAAACTCAATTGTTGCAGTCAGTATTTTTGTCAATCCCACTCAGTTTAATAATCCTGAGGATTTAAAAAGATACCCAAGAAATTTAGCATCTGATCTGGAGCTTTTAAAAGATTCAGGGTGTCACCTGGTTTTTGCTCCCGGCGAAAAAGAGATTTATCCGGAACCTGACATCCGCAGATTTGATTTTGGGCATCTCGATCAAATTATGGAAGGCAAGCACCGGCCGGGTCATTTTAACGGGGTGGCACAAGTGGTCAGTAAACTATTCGATATCGTAAAACCCGACAGAGCATACTTTGGGATAAAAGATTTTCAGCAACTGGCTGTTATAAAAAAGATGACAAAAATCCTGCATTTACCGGTAGAGATTATTCCCTGCCCTATTATTCGTGAAAAAAACGGTTTGGCGATGAGTTCCCGAAATGAATTGCTTTTACCAGAAGAACGGGAGAATGCTTCCCTCATTTATAAAACCCTTGCAAATGCCAGGAACCTGACCGGTAATAAATCCGTACAAGAGTTGAAAAACTGGATTCAGGAAACCATCAACCAGAATCCTTTTTTACTTGTTGAATATATTGAGATCGTTGACATTGAAAATTTACTTCCAATATCCAGCTGGAATGAAAAAGGAGGTAAAATTGCATGTATTGCTGTACGCTGCGGCAAAGTACGATTGATTGACAATATTATTTTGAATTGAAAAACAAAGCTATGCAAATTGAAATTTGTAAATCAAAAATTCATAAGGTTACCGTAACAGAGGCAAACCTGCAATATGTGGGTAGCATCACCATCGATGAAACGCTGATGGAAGCTGCTAATTTAATTGAAAATGAAAAAGTTCAGGTGATTAACATCAATAATGGAGAACGGCTTGACACCTATGTGATCAAGGGGGTCCGGAATTCCGGGATCATTTGCCTCAATGGTCCAGCTGCCCGAAAGGCCGCAGTCGGTGATGTAGTTATCATTATTTCCTATGCCCTGATGGATTTCGAAGTTGCCAAAAGATTTAAACCTGCGATAATTTTTCCAGACACAGAAACGAACAGATTAATTTAAGCGAAAATTACACAAACTTCTCCCTTTTTTGCAGGTTATATAACCCATAAAGAATAAAAACAATCATCCCCGCACCTAAAAAAATCCGGTTTTTAAAGATCAGACTTTGCCAGATGATCTCATTAAAGTTATTTGGGATCTGAAATGGATTGAGAAAAACATTCCATTGAGTTCGTTCCACAGCATCCTGTAAAATAATCAATGTCACCCCAATCAAAACCATCACAACGGCCGTACCATTCCCATTTTTTATGATGGTAGAAAACATGAAAGCCATGGATCCCATAAAAACGATTGGATACATGAGCTGGTAAGCCATTTCCAAAACATCAATCTGGAAAAGAAGGATGGATGCCACTCCTGAAAACAGGACAATCATGAGAAACACCAATACATAAATCATCATCAACCTCACCAGCCATACTTTATACCGGTAGTTCGGAATGCCAAAAAGGATTTCAAGCATGCGTGAGTCGTCGTCGTTTTGAATACCAAACACAGACGGATAAAATATCAGAAGTATTCCCGGGAAGATCAATAATTGATAAACAACTCCTTCTGTGATGGTTTGTCTGTTCCAGACCGACTGTACCGCAAAAAAAACAAAGAATGCAAAAGCTGCCAGCAGGAACCAGATAAAACGTCCTGCAAAAATGATCTTCAGGTTATAGCGGATCATTCCGGCGAGGTTGATTAAGCCATTTTTCAAATCAAGTTTCTGTTTCATTTCAATGTTTCTTTTGGAAATCTTTAAGAAGACATAAATAGGCATCTTCCAGGTGGGGAGAGGCAGGGACTGCATTTTCGGAAGGTTTTTCCTGCGAAAGTACCCGGATTTTAATATTTTCTCCGTCACGCATATGATGTACGATAAGTTGTTTTTGGGTAAATTTATCGAATTCACTGGCTGGTAGTGTCATCTGCCAAACGAAACCTTCCCCCATTTTGACCAGATCACCCGGAGTTCCAAAGTACTTCAGGTCGCCCCTGTTAATCACGGCTACCTGGTTACAGGAGCTCGAGATATCCTCAATGATATGGGTAGAAAAAATCACGATTCGTTCCCGGCTTAATTCAACCAACAGGTTTCGGAACCGGATTCGCTCGCGGGGATCGAGTCCGGCAGTTGGCTCATCAACCACAAGAATGCGGGGGAGAGTCAGAAGAATTTGGGCAATACCAATGCGTTGTTTCATCCCTCCGGAGTAGGATCCAATTTTCTCGTCCTTTCGTTCAAACATGTGAACATTTTTCAAGACATATTCCAATCGCTGTTCCCGCGTATGCTTGTCCCGGATTCCCTTTAACATAGCCTGGTAATCCAAAAATTCCCAGGCAGACATATTCTCATAGGTTCCAAATGCCTGGGGAAGGTATCCAATCAAGCCCTGTAGCTCCTCCCGGTGTTTCTGGGTGTCCAGTCCGTTTATCCAAATTTTCCCATAACTTTGTTCCAAAATCCCACAAACAATTCGCATCATAGTTGATTTACCTGCTCCATTGGGCCCTAAAAGTCCGAACATGCCGGTTTTTATTTCCAGGGAAACACCATTTAACGCACGAAAAGGTACTTTGCGTTTTCCAATAATGGGTATCTGGCGAACCAGATTATAATACCAGCGGCGCAGTGCGCTAAACCTTCCTTCAATACGTGCAATGTTCAGCTTTTTTCGGTGAATATATTCCCCCGATTTGTATATGGCCAGGAGCAGACCCCACAAAATACCAATAAAAATTACCATTCCTGTATTAGACCATTTATAAAAAAACAGAACCAGAAACAAGGCAGGAACTCCCCAATAGATTAGATCCTGAATTACCCGATCCATTTTTTGATAAACTCGTTTCCCTGTTGCTTCGTGCCTGTTTTTCAACACCTGGGAGAAAGGAGCAAAAAGCAGGAACAGCAAAAAGTAGATAACATGTGACATCACCCACACCCAAACGTTACTTTTCAGGTAGTAAAACACAAAATATACAAGAAATAGAAACAATGGTATTTGCCATATCAGGTCATAAAAATCGCGTAACTTTTTATAGTCTTTCATCAGGCCGGCGCGTTCTCTGATTTTCAGACCTGACTTCCATTCACGAATAAATTGGCTGTCACGATCATAAACCTTCACCAGTTTTCGCACCACGATATGAATCGGCTCCTTATCATCGATTACCTTGGAGCTGGCTTTTCGTAAGCTGGTCAGGACAAAAGCAGTGACTCCGGGGATCAGAATAACAATCAGCATAAATCCCAGAAGCTTCCAGACAAAAGAGTCCACTTCAAAATAGATAAAAAGGGCAAAACCCCCAAACAACAGTAATTGGAACAATTTCAGACTCCAATGAAGTGACTTCAGCCAGTTGATGGCATTTTCCATTCCAAAATAGAGAGTAGGAATGAAAATCAGAGTCAGCAGCGTACTCATGGAAAGGCCTCCTATAACAGTAATGGCGAAAGGAGCACCGATAGCACCAACATACTCCGCCTGCCCCATGGCCAATGGCAACATGGCTACTATGGTGGTGATAGAAGTGATGAGAATGGGACGTACACGCGAAAGACCGGCTGTTATTAATGCACGCGATTTTTGGTATCCGCGCTTGCGCAAAATATTGGTAAAATCGATAAGGATAATTCCATTATTCACAACCACACCCAGCAAAATCAGAAAACCTGTCAGGGTATTGGCATTAAACAGGCTATTGCCGGTAATAATCAGGGCAATAAATGAACCAATAGCTGCCAGAGGAACGGAAAACATCAGAACAATCGGGATAGTTAACGATTCAAAAACCGAAGCCAGTATCATTAAAATAAGAATGAATGCTGCACCGATCAGAAAATAGAATTCCGAATACTGATCTTCCTCATGAATGACTTCAATAGCAACTCCGGCTGGCATATTATAACTTTCCACGATCTGGTCAATATCGAGGCGATAGGCTTCCAGCAGATCCTTGGACTGTTCGGCTTCAGCAGCGAAACGATAAATTACTTCAATTTGTTTTTCCTGGTTTACCCGGGTAATGTTAGCCATTCCATCAGCGTATACCAGGTCGGCAATGTCCTGAAGATCGTATGTAGCACCTTGATTATTGGACACAGGAAGTCGCTTCAGATCATCAATCGATTTTTCTCTTTCCTCCTCTTCATCCGAAAATTTCTCCTTGATGATGATCTCATATTCATCAGTACCCTGTTTAAAGAGTACACCGGAGGTGAATTCCTGGGTAAAAGAACTCAATTCAGAGGTAATGTTATTGAGTGACAGGCCAAATTCTGTCAATAACAGTTGGTTAAAATGAAGGTGTAATTCCGGTCTGTTGCCGGAAGCACTGATATTTACACTACGAATAGATTCGAGGTCTTCGATAAAATATTGTAGATCTTCGGCCACTCCACGCATCACATCATAGTCTTCACCCTTAATCACGATACGTTCACGTGTAGTTCCAATTCCGAGGAAACGGCCAAAGTTTTCCATACCTGCGCCTCCGCCACTACTTCCACGAAAACGGGAGCTTGAAGCCGGCGCTGACAGGCTGATTTCAGCCTGGGAAATATTTCCAACCAATCCTTCCACTTCCGATTTGATATCGGCCATGGTTCTGTCGCCAATTTTTTGATAATCTTCCTGCAAAACCACTGTAATTATTGCATCTTCCTCCTGGATATTTGCAATAATATCCTGTTTTTCAGGAATGGATGCCAGCCGGCTCTCCACTTCAGCTGTAACCAGGTCAGTAGCATCCAATGTTGCTCCTGTAGGCATGGTAACATAAACAGAGAATCTGGACTCTTCCACTTCTTCGAGTGTGTTCACACTAATGGCCAGCACGATAAAAATGGTCACAAAAAAAAGTACAATTGCTCCGACCACTGTGGCAGCAGGTTTTCGCATACTGGCTTTCAGCAGAAGGATATAAATCTGGATAGTCCTGTTATTGGTGGTTACTTTTTCATAAAAAATATTGTGCGTCGATTTTCTTCTGAGCAGGAAATGAGCTGCCATCGGAATAAGCAGAAGGGCAACAAACAGGGAAACGGTGAGTGTAGAAATGATGGAAACTCCCACATGGCTCCCCAGCAATTTTATCATAAATTCTGAAGAAAACAGGAAAGGCAGGAATACCGTTATAGTGGTCAGTGTAGAAGCAATAATGGATCGCCAAACTTCAGAGGTACCCTGAACTACTGCTCTGTCGGCATCGAAATGATTTCCTGAAAGGCGGTAAATATTCTCAAGCACCACAACGCTGTTATCGAGCAACATACCAATGGCAAGTACCAGTCCAACCAGGGTCAGACTGTTAATAGAAACATGAAACGCATAAAAAAGATTAAACGCTGTAAATACCGAAACCGGGATAGCCAGGGCAATGATGGAAACGATCCGTAGGTTTTTCAAAAATATCCACAACACAAATATCGCCAGCAGGCCACCCACCAGTGCCAGGTTCATGATTTGGTCGATATTTTTCTCCATTGTTTCAGCCAGGTTTGTTTGAATAACCATTTCCACATCTGTGGGTTTGAGTTTTTCATTCAAAACCTCAAGCCGTTCCTGAACCTTACCCGACAGTTCGATCAGGTTCGCCTGCGAATCACTCACCAGCATGATGGATACTGCGTCCAATCCGTTAACCCGGCTGATACTCTCTTCCTCTTTCACCCCAAAAAACACCTCAGCAATATTTTTCAGATATACAGGTCCTTCGGCAACAATAATGTTTTCAATATCGCCCACCTCTTTGTATTCGGCAGTAACATGCACCGAATATTTTGTCTGGCTGTCGTGCAGAAAACCTGTGAATGTCCGGTTAGATGAGTTCGATGCAACGGCATTTCTGATTTGTGACGGACTAATCTGATGTGCTTCACAGGCAGCTTTATCATATGTAATTTCAATGGATCGTTCTTTTCCTCCGAAAACGTTAACCGAGGCAATTCCATCGATATTTTCCAATTCGGCCGAAATTTCCTGATCTACGATATTACGCAACCGGTCGGTTCCCCCACTTCCTCTCACCTGAATTTCCATGAACTGGTTTGTGAGTTGTTGTACATCAACCCGGTTTACAGAAACAGTAAAATTTTCATCCAGATTATCAGCGGCTTGTTCAATCTTCTCCTGAAGTTTTAGGAAGGTATATTTAAAATTCACTTGTTGGTTAAAATTGACTTGTACAGAAGCTGAGCGGTTGCTCATGTATGTCTCCATACTTTCAATACCTTCCATTGTTCCAATTGCACCTTCAATTGGGATTACAGCCTGGTTTTCCATATATTCCGGATCAACTTCTATTCGAGAGTTGATTTGAACATAGAGCATGGGAAGCTCGGCATTAGGCATGAGTTCCACCGGTAATTGTTTATAGGAAACATACCCCAGGAGGGTAAGTCCTATGAACAACATACTGATCAGGATTTTTCTGTTGATTATAAACTTCATCTTATTGTTTTACAAACATGGTTTTTATCCTGTCAAGCATATCATACACACAGGGAATAACCACAAGTGTTAATAGAGTAGAAGTTATTAGTCCGCCAATTACAGCCAGGGCCATGGGTGATCGCAACGAAGCACTTTCACCAAATCCAAAAGTTAATGGCAGGAGGGCAAGGATAGTGGTCAGGCTGGTCATTAAAATAGGTCGGATACGTTGTTGACCGGCATAGAGGATCGCATCCCTTCTGGGCATGCCATCACGAATCAGCTGGTTTATGCGGTCAACCAGAATGATAGAGTTATTCACAGCAATACCGGCCAACATGATTACACCAATGAGAGCCATAATATTTAATGTTTTCCCCAGTGCAAAAAAGATAAGGATACTACCCACCAGAGCCAGAGGTATTGTCAGCAGAATGGTAAACGGATGAATCAAAGACTCAAACTGGGATGCCATGACCATATAAACCAGGATCACAGACAGGAGGAGAGCAAAACTAAGGCTGCTCATGGATTCCTGTCTTTTCTCTTCCTCACCGGTAATCAGTATCCGATAGTTTGGAGGCAATTCAACAGATGCAGTAAGCTGCCGGATTTCTTCGGCTACATGGTCAAGGGCAAGTCCTTCTCCCAGTTGAGCGGTTACCTGTCCTGCACGATTTTGGTTTCTCCGTAAAATTTCTTTGGGTGAAGTTCCAAAGGAGATTTCGGCAATTTCGCTGAGTCTGTATTCCTGATTTCCAGAGCGAATCGTAAGGTTATAAATTTCATTCAGATCCTTTTCCGGTACTTTGATGGTAATATCCCTCATCTCACCGGCTTTTTCAAGTTGTCCGGCGTTTCTTCCTTCCATTTGATCCTGCAGTTGAGAAATCACACTATTGATATCGAGGTTATACATTCCTGCCCGGATCCGATCGACATGAACCTCCACTTCAGGAGCTCCTTCCTCCACTGAGGTCTGAATGTTGTATAGCCCCACCACTCCCGTCATTTTCTCCTTAACCTGATTAAGAATCATTTCGATCTCTTCCAGTTCCTCTCCCCTGACTTCCACCACAACCGGGGCATCTTCAGTACCGAGTATCGATTTTAAGGCGCTTTGCTCTCCTGCATAACTAATATCCAATCCCGGAATACCGGAAGTAACCTGGTCCAGCGATTCAATAACCTGATTGGTTGATACGGTAGAATTCTCCTGTAAAACAACCCTGATTTGAGCTGTATTTTCACCCATAAAAACAGCAGTAGCATCGCCCAGAATACCGGTAGAAGGTCCGGAGTGGGAGTATAGCATTTCGAGGTTTTCATCCAGCATTTCGATAAGAATGGCTTCAACATTTTTAACAGTTGATTCAGTCCGTTGCAGTTTTGTTCCTTCCTGAAGTTTCAGATTCATGGTAAATTCACGGGTTTCTGTTTTGGGCATGAACTCAGTTCCAATGAAAGGAATGAGATAAACAGAACCAACCACCAGTAGGGTAGTAATTGCCACGATGATCCATTTTATTTTTAAAATTTTATCGAGAAACCGGCTATACCCGCCCATTTTCAGTGACCTTTTTTTAAGAGGAGCCTTTTTATTCTTATAAATTCTATGATACAACACAGGTATAACAAAAATGGCAACAAACAATGAAGATATCAGGGAAAATGCTACTGTCCAGGCCTGATCTTTAAACAATTCGCCTGAGGCACCATGAAGATAAACAATGGGTAAAAAGACAATGATTGTAGTAAGTGTAGAAGCTGTAATTGCACCTCCCACCTCAGCGGTTCCGTTGATGGCGGCTTCTCTTACACTCATCCCGTTTTCATGGTTTCTGAAGATATTTTCAAGCACGACAATGGCATTATCAACCAACATTCCTGCTCCCAGGGCGAGTCCTCCCAGAGTCATAATATTGATAGTAAGGTCATTGAAGTACATCAGATTAAAAGTAGCAATAACAGAAACCGGTATAGCTACACTAACAATCAGGGTTGTTCCCAGCCGGCGAAGAAACAGAAACAGGATAAACACAGCCAACAGAATACCCAGAAGTGCGGTGTTCTGAACTTCTCCTATTGCTGCACTGATGAAGCGACCCTGATTGGTTACCTGTTGAATGTTATACCCGGGAAGAGCCTTTTCGATGCTGGACAATGCGTCATTTATCTGTTCCACCGCTTTAACGGTATTGTATTTTGTCTCCTTATAGATAGCCAGGCCAATGCACCTTTCCCCATTGAAGTGTACAATATTGTACGGATCTTTATTTCCTGTGGATATAGAAGCGATATCACGTAAAAAAACGGGAGCCATTTCTACCCGGGAATCCCCTTCTGTATCTGCCCGCACGGGTTTATATCCCACAATCAGGTTTTCAAAATCCTCCACATCATCCAAAAGTTTTACTCCTTTTATGATGTATTGCATCCCCATTTCGCTTATTCTTCCCCCTGACACATTCCGGTTAAAGTTTTGAATTCTGGAGCTCACTTCATCAAAAGTAAGCCCCTGAGATCCAAGCCTGTAATGATCAGTGCTGATGATAATTTCGCTCTCCTCCTGTCCTGAAAGTTGCACTTCAGCAACACCCTCCAGCCGAACCAGTTCATTGCGAATATAGCTCTCCGCAACTTTACGGATTTCATTCATGTCAGTTATTTCATTGTGTCTGATAGCAACTAACATTACAGGAGCAGTATTTGGATCGTGTTGTGTTATTCTGAGTTCGTCAATGTCATTATTCTGAGTTAAAGAGTTGAGGGCTTTCTGCAGGTCGAGGAAAGCCTCATCCATATCCTTATTCCAGGCATATTCAACAGTAATTTGAGCTGTACCTACCCGGGTGATGGAAGAAACCTGAATCACATCAGATTGTCGGATAGCCAGTGCTTCGATATTTTCAACAAACTGTTTTTCCATCTCCTCCGGAGGTCTTTCGCCGGAGGATATTTCCACAAAAATCCGGGGCGAATTCAAGTCGGGAAACAGGTCAACACCCAACTTATCAAATGAGATGTAGCCTAAAAGGATGACTCCAAGGACAACCATCAGAATAGTAACCGGGTAATTAACAGAAAACTGAGTAAATTTCTTCATTTTAAAGGGTAATAAAATTTTGCGGGAACCAGGTTATCGGATGATACGAACCTTTGAGTTGTCGCGTAAGGTTTCGAAGCCTTTTATGATCAACCTGTCGTTCACCTGAAGGCCTTCAATCACTTCTATCGAATTTTGATTTTCGAGTCCGGTAGTAATCATCCGGTTATTGGCTGCACTGTTGCGTCCCACAACAAATACATATTTCCCGCGTCCGCCAGATAAGATCACACTTTTGGGAATAACAACCGTGCTGTCTTTACGGGCGGCTATGATGTCGGCTTTCACAAACATTCCGGGACGCAATTTCAAATCGGGATTATCAATTTCAATCTTCCCGGAAAAGGTGCGGGTCTCTGAACTTATAGCCGGTGATAATTCCGTAATTTTTCCGGGAAGAGTATCTTCAGGGAGTGTATAATTGGTCACCAGCACTTGTTGTCCCACATCCATGTCGTTCATATTCTTCTCCGGCAGGTTAATATTCATATACATTTTATTGTAGTTCATCAGTGTAAACATGTGAGCTCCCGAGGTCACCCGAACACCGTTGGTATAATAGGGTAACTCAACAATCATTCCTGAAAAAGGAGCAGTCACATTCATTTTTGCCAGTTGAATTTCTGCATTTTCAGAATTATACCGGGCATTTGTTTTCGATACTTCAGAATTACGTAATTCACGTAAAGTAACGCCTCCCTTTTCGTACAATGATTTTTGTTTTTCATATTCCTGTTCTGCGATCTCCAGGTTCAGTTTTACAGCATCCAGGGCAATATTATTGACATACTCTTCATTTTTAAAAACAATTATTTTTTGTCCCTTACTTACCCGGTCACCCAGTTTAAATGGTTTTCCGGTAGCCGGATTGATCTGAAGAAAGTAATCGCCTGCCATTTCCGAATTCATAACAATTTCTGAGGTGGCGTTCACCGTACCTGTGGTACTCACAAATTGCTCAATATGCTGAAGCTTTATATCCTCAACAGAAACAGGGACTGCCAGTTCGCTGCTTTCAGAAGGACTTTGCTGATTACAGGCAGCCAGGGCTACTGAAACAATAAGTGCGAATAATTTTAAACTTTTCATTCGGATAAAAATTAATTTAATGTATTGAATTTCTTATAAATGCAAAAATCATAATGGTATCACATTTCCCTCTCGGGTAATATTACAAGCATGCTACTTTGTTTGTTTTTGGTACATATCAGAGGGAATAACGGCCTGGTTCTTTTCAAAGTCGTAAAGGCTTTGAATTTTCAGGTTTAATAATTCAATCTTGTAATTAATAAGAGCCTGGGCATAAGCAATTTTTCTTTCTGAAAGCTGTGTTTGGTAGAGGTTCAGGTCCATCCCGGTAAGGTCACCATTTTCGTAACGCTCAAGATTGATTTCGTAAGTTAGTTGAGCATTGTTTTGGCTTTGCTCTGCAATTCCTATCTGATTCAATTGGTTTAGCAGATTTCTGTATGCCTGTCTGATTCCAATAATGATTTGGTTTTGCTCATCGGTATAATTTAGCTTTTGTGATTCAATGGCCGCTTCTTGTGCTGCTATTCTTGCTTTTTTCTCTCCCCAGTCGAAAAGCGGTATATTAAAGCTGACACCAACAGAAGGGCTGTTGGTAGGTGCATTAAAAATTTGTGGGAGTTCCGGGTTATCCCCTGATATTCCAAGTCGGAGATTCATATCTCCCCTGAATTCATTCATTGACCTGGTTCGGATGAGGTCAAACTGGCTGGACTCGATATCAATTTCGCGCTGGCGCAGTTCCATTCTTGATGACAGTCCTGTACTAATTGCTTTTTCCAGATCAACCGGAACAGGATTAATGGCAACATCTGCCAGAATTGAAAAGTCGGTGTAGAGATCCATTCCGAGGTAGAGCTTCAGCTGGTCTTTCGCATTTTCAAAAGCCACCTCCCGGTCCTGAAGGCCCGATTTAGATGTTGCCAGGTTAAGTTCAGCCTGGTATAGCTCCTCCATTGCAGCTAATCCGGCATCTACTTTATTTTTAATAATCTCATAGCTCTTCTGTGTATTTCCTAATTCCTCTACGGCAATATTCAGGTTCATCTGAGCCATGTAAACACTATAAAAAAACTGGGTGACATTCCTTTCCATGTTGAGGCGTTGCATCACATAACCAAGGTTTGCATTTTCAAAATTCAATTCCAGTTCTTTAAGTTCCAGTTTTAATCTGTTGTATGTAAACAAAGGCTGATTAAAATTCAGGTACAGGTTATTATAGAACACTTTACTCTCACTATCCTGGTCATTTGCACTGGAGAAACTTCGTTGCCAGCCGAACTCATTGGTCAGTGATAAGGTACCGTCGGTGACGAGAATAGGTTGTTGTACACTGAAGAGGGCATTCGTTTCAAAGCTTTCATTGGTGTACCATTCTGAAAACCTGTTATCGAATCTTCGGTTGCGACTGAATCCCACAGGAGATACATCGAGTGAGAAACGCGATTTGAGAGCTGCTCTCTGGGCTTCCAGATTTTTCTGATACCTTTCAAGGTTCAGCATGGATTGTTTCAGATCGGGGCTGTTTATTTCAGCAATTTCAAAAGCCCGGTTAAGCGTCAGGATCTCTTGTGCTGTTATTTGGGAAACACACAAAAATGCCAGAAAAAGTGAAATAACTGTAAATCGCATGGGATAAGATTTTATTGGAGACTTCATTTAAACAATTTTACAATTTAACAAGACGCACGGCATCGGCAAAAACAACACGTGATTGTGATTTATTCGTCAACTCGATCAGTGCTGTATCGGGAGAGAAATAGTATGATCCGAGATGGTTCCACCCTGGTTCGGCACTTTGCATGTTAATCATCTGTTCTTCAGCACCATCATCCCCATAAATAATATAATTATACTCCCCCTCTTCCTCTCTTCCTCCCCGTCCGGGTCCACCACCACGTCCTATTCTTCTTGATTTATAAATATAACAATAGACATCATAATATCCGGCTTCTTCAATAGGTGCATGCCACCTGGCCTTCATAGAACCGTCGCCCGATTTAATATAATAACCTGAACGAATGTATTCACCGTAAAAATCAGAGTTGGTAATAGCAGTCCAGTTAACCGGTGGACGCCACAGATTAAGTCCGGCATATTTTTGCACATTTTCTTCATCCCGGGAAAGCCATTTCTCCAGCAGGCTGGCATTATCAGTAAGGGTGATTTCGAACTCCGGGTCTTCATTATCGACGATAATTTCGCCGGCCAACTCTTTAACAACGGGAAGTTCAGATATAACTTCACCTTCAAAAGGAATGGCTTTAGTATCTTCTTCAATTTCACGGAATCCTTCCGTAATTACCTGAGGTATATTCTGGGAGGTCAGGGTATTAATCATCATCATCCGGGGATCAGCATCAAGCATAAAAGCTACATCTTTTGTTTGGTTTGCTCCGAGGTAAACTAGTTTATGGATCATATCGTCAGAGCCCATTCCTCTGCCAAATCCGCCTCCGGGTCTTCCACCGGGTCCTCCTCCGCCTAATCGAAATGAAAATTTCACGATACCCTCGGTAGAAGTAAAATTGGTTATCTTCAAAGAAACTTTTGTACGCATCCTTTCTCCCATTTTTACCCGCACAGCGGTAATGGGGGAGAAAAGATAGCCAGGCAATGTTTTTGCAGAGAACCATTCGTCCATTACCGGAGAAAGTTCAACACCGAATTGCTCCTTGATCCGGGCATCAAACTGCTCAAATGAAATGCTTTTAAACTGGCATTCGAGGAGTATATTGCGCAAGAAATCTTCAAATTCTTTCTGACCGGCGCTCCATTGAATCATGGAAAATAAAACTTCACCTTTCAGTTTAATCACATTGTCGATGATTGATTTTTGATCTGGATCAGACAAGATATCCAGAAAAGAACTATCCTGCAGAGCGATATTTGCCATTTCATCCTTACTCATCCCTTGCATATCTCTCATAAACATACCTCTCATATTTGTTGCCTGTCCTCTCAGGTAGGCTTCAAATATCCGGTTGATGATGGGCCATTTTGCCGAATAAATATTATTTTGAAAGTTGTACAGCATGGGAAAGATGAAATAAGGGTTTGGAACTTCCACCATAGAAAAGCTCCCTCTTCCCCGGTTAAAATCGGTCGATTGCTCGCGTGTAAAGACTCCGATGAGCTCATAAAAAATTCTGATTTCGATATCTTTTTCCGTCATGTTTCCCTGGCCACCTCTACTTCCCCATCGTTGCATTCGTTTTTTAGCCCCTTCGATATCGGCTTCCCGCAGCAGATATCCTTTTTCGGGGACAAGAACCATTTCCGGTTGCACAAATTCCTGCCGGCCCGACCAGCTGCGAGGGTAGGTTTTAAAATGAGCAGGAACTTCAACCACCGAAAAACGGTTAAAGGCATACTCAAGATTGTATATTCTTTCAAAATCACCCATCCTTTCACTGATCAGGCTTCCAAGGGTATCGCTGATTTCCGCAAAAACCCCGGAAAAGTAATCATGGCCTTGAAAATGCCAGATGCTGTATTCAATACTATCCGCTACAATATTTTTCTTTTCGTAATTTCCAATAGCCAGGGAGATTTGAGTAAGGGGTATATTATGCTGAAAAGTAAAATGACCCGGAGCATTTTCCTGTAACTCGCCCTGGGAAACTGCCTGCAAGCCGGGCAGGGTTTTTACTTCAAGCTTAAAATTAATAAACTCGGGATGGTTCCAGCTCACATTGTTCGGGCTATAAGTGGTGCCGATAACCGGATACCAGTTTACCTCCGGAGTAAGTAAAACATATTGCGGTGTTAAGTAGGCATATTTTTTATCCACATTTAATACAAATTTCCCATGTTTTTCCTGCCGTTCTTCCTCAGGAATATCCAGATAACAAAAGTCTTCATTGATCTTACCAGAATAAATCATTTCAACCTCTGCTTTTAATCCGGGTTCCAGTTCAATCCCCTGTTCTGCTACAACAAGGTGATATTCACGGGTAAAAGCTATTTCCTTCCCATCCAGTTGGATACTTTTTACTTCCAGGCCTTCATTCAGACTAAAAATCAGTTTCCGGATAACTGTATCCTTATCGTTCTTCAATACAAGCTTTGAGATTCCTGTAAATGTATTACCCTGGTGTTCCAGGGAGATAGAATGAGCCAGGGTGGCAGGCAACAATTCCTGCACCCGGGAATTGTTCACCTCAATAGCCTCACTGCGCAGGGCTTCACTTTCCTTAAACCGGGAAATATGAGTATACCCCAAAAAGACTCCTGCTCCTGAAAAAAGAAGAGCAAAAAGTAGAGAAAAGATCGTCATTGATTCTGACTGCGGCAACCTTTTCAAGAGGTAAATGGTAAAAAATATAAAACTAATCCCTAAGGAGAAATAGATCCCCCGATGGATCAGTACCTTTTCCAGGTTACCCATGCCGGTAATATCCGAAATGAGCATGGGAATATTAAATGCCATGTAATCAAACAAATAATAATATTTGGCTTCCAGTACGAAGAGAGTTACACCAATGTATCCAAGAATGATAACAAAAGTGATGGCCTGGTTTCGGATCACACTCATCAGCAGAAAAGAGAGCCCCATAATAAAAATCAGAGTAGGAACGCTTATCAGTGCGAGATAGACACCATAAGACGCCCAGTTAACAGGTGTACCGGGTGAGAGCATATTAAAAATAAGGGCCATAATAATCACTGCGATATTGAGTACCAGAAAAACCTGAAGGTTTCCCCATGTTTTGCCGATTACATATTCACCGTTCGTCATGGATCTCATATAGATGACCTCGGTTGTATCGAGCTTTTTATCCCGTTTTAAAAAATCGGAAGCCAGAAATACTGCGATAATGGCCTGAACCACATTCAAAATGAGTAGGTTGAAATAAGGGATTGCAGCAGGAACACTTCTGATTGCCCATCCGGCATCTCCACCACCCTGGAAGATCATTCCAAAATTCAGTAAGAAGAGTACCAGCAGTGAAAGCACGCTAAAAATCCTGAAAAACCAGCTTCTCAGGAGGGTGATCCTCTCATACCTGGCTATGGAAAATATATTATGCAAAGAAATCATGTTCAGTTCGCTTAATAATTATTGATTTGACCACTGGTTAAGTTTGTTTTCCATAAAATGCACGTACGCATGTTCCAGGTTTGGCTCTATCTGCTTTCCAAAATACCCGTTTATTTCGGAAGCCACTACCTGTACTTCCCAGCCTCCTTCGGTAGGGATGGTTGAGATAACCGGATATTTTTCATTGATTTCCAGGTATTCGGTTTCGGTAGCCTGAATAAGCCACACATTGCCAATGGCTTCTTTAACTAAATCCTCCGGAGATCCGGCAAAAGCGAGTTCTCCCTTATTTAAAAGTGCCATATTGTGGCAGGTACTTGAGATATCACCAACGATATGAGTTGAAAGAATAATAATTACATCTCTTGTACTCAGGTTTGACAGGAGGTTTCGGAACCGGATCCGTTCTTCCGGGTCGAGGCCGGTGGTGGGTTCGTCAACAATAATTATTTTAGGATCATTGATTAAAGCCTGTGCAATTCCAAGGCGTCTTTTCATTCCACCAGAAAGTTTATTGGCATTCCGGTCGCGGGCTTCGTAAAGCCCCACTTCCTCCAGCATCTGATCGACAGCTGTTCTGCGGGCCGGGCTGCTTTTCATTCCTGCCAGCCGAGCCGTATAATCCAGGAATTCATAGGTTTTCAACTTGGAGAAAAAACTAAAATCCTGGGGCAGGTATCCCAGCATGGCACGGATCTCACGTCGATTTTTTGCCAGGTCGTATTCATTTACCCAGACTTGTCCGCTGGTAGGCTTCATCAAGGTAACCAGAATACGCATCAAAGTAGATTTTCCTGCACCGTTGGGTCCCAACAATCCAAACATACCGTTGGGAATTTCCAGGGAAAGATTCTTCAATGCATAATTTCCACCCCGGTATAACTTATTCAGATGCTCAATTCGAATATGCACAGTATATTATTATGTGATTAAACAATGAATTGGACTTCTACCCGCTAAAATAGTTTAAACGATTCCGAATATATTTTATTGAACATGTCCTCTCCAATTAAGAGTACTAGATTTTCAAAAAATGTTACATCCAATTGGCCGGGTGTTTCGGAAGTACTTGGAGTGATACTTCCCGGTTTTGTACATTTTTATGGTTATTTATTCCAGCTATACCCAATTCCCAGTCCGAACCACACTGGCCACACCTCAATCGTATTTATCATGGGAGTATAATTGAGACTTAAAGTGAGTCCTTTCTTCTTTGGAAGGTATCTGATACCAGCTTTTGCATAACCTATAAAACCCAGACCGTTTATCCCGGAAGAGAAAGTTTGGTCACCGGGTTTTTCCTGAAGGAATATTCCGGCACTGGTACCCAGTCCATACTCAAATTTCAAACGGTTTTTTCCGGCCAGCCCATTCAGTTCTATGGGAATAATCAACACATCAGGTATCATTCCAATTCCGGTTCGCATGCCCAATCCTTTGCACCCATCAAGAAAACGGAAGTCGTAATTGACTGTACCCAAAACCCCTGCTCCCAGGACTTCAGCGTACACTGTGCGCATTTTGCCGTCAGATTGCGCTTCCGCGCAAAATGAAATGAACATCATAGAGATAAGCAACCCGATGACAATAAATTTCAGTGGCTGTATTTCCTTTAGTTCTGATGTAAGCTTCCAGGGGCAAAGTCCGGAACCACAGTTCCATTGGTGACCCATTTTTGATCGGATCACTACTGGTTTTGCACTATTTCCCATGTCCATCCTGTTTGTTATAACCATTGACGTTTCACAGAAACAAAGGAACCTGTCCAAGACATCAGATAGCAGATTCGAATTGCTTCAGGAAACGGATATCGTTTTCGAAAAAGTACCGAATGTCTTTGATTCCATACAGCAGCAGAGCAATACGCTCAATACCCATACCAAAGGCAAAGCCGGTATATTTTTGGTTATCGATATTGCAGGCATCCAGTACATTTGGATCGACCATGCCACATCCCAGGATTTCTAGCCAGCCGGTGTACTTGCATAAGTTACATCCTTTCCCTCCACATATGGAGCAACTCACATCCATTTCGGCGCTGGGTTCAGTAAAAGGGAAATAACTGGGACGCAGTCTGATTTGAGTATCCTCACCAAAAAGTTCCTTGGCAAAATAAAGAAGGGTTTGTTTCAAGTCGGCAAAGGATACATTTTCATCAACATACAACCCTTCCACCTGATGAAAAATACAGTGAGAACGGGCTGAGATGGCCTCATTCCGAAATACCCTTCCCGGGAAAATAGCACGGATTGGAGGTTTTGTCTGTTCCATGACACGTATTTGAACACTGGATGTATGGGTACGCAACACAATATCGGGATCCTGTTCTATAAAAAAAGTATCCTGCATATCACGGGCAGGATGTTCAGGAGGAAAATTCAGGGCAGAAAAAACATGCCAGTCGTCTTCAATTTCAGGGCCTTCAGCAACGGTAAAACCAAGTCTTCCAAAAATTTCAATTATCTTGTTCTTAACCAATGATAGTGGATGACGGGTTCCGAGTTTTATCGGTTCACCTGGCATAGTCAAATCAGTACCATCACTTTCCGAATCATCTGACTCAAAAGATTCACGCAGGGCATTGATTTTTTCCAGAACAGAATTTTTCAGATCATTCAATGCCTTACCAACCGCCTTTTTTTGATCATTCGGAACATTTTTAAATTCAGCAAAAAGCTGATTGACACTTCCCTTTTTACTGATATATTTAATTCGCAGCGCTTCAACCTCTTCTGTTGTTGAAGCAACAGCTTTTTCAATCTCTTCGTGCAATACCCTGATCTTGTCTAACATAGCCTCTAATCATTAAATTGAGATGCAAAGATAATGATTCCCACAAAAAAAGCGGCACCTCTGAAAAGATGCCGCCGGGAATTAAAAAGCCAACGAAGCTTGATGGCTGAAAATATATAGTACTAACTGAACGGTCATTTCATCATTTTGATGAGTTGATCATGCTTTAATAGCTACAAATAATATTCCAAAATTTCAAAGCAAAACTGTGTTCTACAACATGTTTGAAGCATTCAACCGGCAATTGTCTGTTTCAGTAAAAGGAAGACATGGAAGTTCATGTGAATAAAATTTATTTAATATATTCGTGGCAGAAATGTATAAAATGGAGCGAAGCCTGCCAACAATAAAAAATATCGTTTTTGATTTGGGGAAAGTACTTTTAAACCTTAATTTCGATGCAACAATTGATGCATTTAGAAATTTAGGGTTGGGTACAGAAGTGGTCACTCCGCTGCAAACATACATTGATCCTGTTTTTTATGAATTTGAAGTAGGGATTATTTCCCCTGAAAATTTCAGAAACAGGGTACGGCAGATATTGAATAATCCAGATGCCACTGATCAACAGATTGACGATGCATGGTGTGCCATGTTACTTGACGTGCCTGGGTATCGTGTAGATCTTTTAAAAGCATTGAAAAATAAATATGACCTGTATCTTTTCAGCAATACGAATATACTACACATCAGGCAGTTTCATCAGAAATTTTTGAAAACATACAGGATTGAATTTCCTTCTCTTTTTCGTAAGGTTTTTTACTCTCATGAGTTAAAGAAACGTAAACCTGATTTAGAAGCATTTCACCAGGTTTTGGAACTTTCGGGAATCCACTCTGAAGAGACACTATTTATTGATGATCTTGAGAAGAACATCGAGGGAGCCTCATTAGCCGGGATGCAAACCGTCTGGTTACGGAACGGTATGGATATTACAGAAATCTTTACAAATAATTTCTAAAGCCTGTCCATTTCATTGCTGGTATTTCCTGGTTAATTTTTGATCAACCGGATCCGATTATCCTTTTGGGGATCAACATATTTATCGACCAGTCTGATTTTAGGGATATTCCCTGAATTTGATTTGATTTGTGCATCTGTCAGTTCACCATTTTCCCATGAAATATCGATTGAAAAGTTTCCTCTTGCTTTAAGTCCTTTTACTGATCCATTTTCCCATTCTTCGGGCAGAGCAGGCAGGAGAATAATTTCGTCAAGATGTGATTGCAATAACATTTCAGCCATAAAACCCGGGGTTGAGGCAGAGCCATCGAGTTGAAAATTCAGGAAAAGGTTCTCTGGTTCCCGGAACAAGTCGGGGCGGTCGCCTGCCCAACCGGCTTGCTGGAAGGTCAGCAAATTTTCAAAACCCTGTTCCCGGAGCATTTGGTCAAAAATTTTATTTGCTCTGTTGCCATCCATTAATCGTGTCCAGCACCAGATTCGCCAACACATGGACCAGTTTCCTCCCGATGCGGCATCATAATTCGGAAAACGTCCTTCTCCCCGCATATTCAAGGAGACCTTTGCTGCTTCTGCCAACTCCGGGGTAGTCAGGGGATGGATTTGGTTTCCCGGACATACTGCATACAGGTGTGAGATATGGCGATGACGGTCTTCCGGACTGTCAATATCCTCATACCATTCCTGAAGTTGGCCGTATTTTCCAATTTTATGCGGTAGCAATTTTTTCTGTGCTGCACGGACTTGTTTAACGAATGCTTTATCGACATCCAGCACTTCAGCTGCTTCTCTGTACATTTCAAACAGATCACGGAGCATTTGTGCATCCTGGTATGCTCCGGGGATATTAAAAAGATTTCTGCTCGAGTTACGCTCGTAGGAATCAAGAATTTCCTCACCTAAATCTACATGTGCGCCATGTTCTGCAGAAATGGAAGGGGCAACAATATAATATTTTCCAAATTTAGTCAGGTTTTGAAGCCAGAAGCTGGTCGCTTCCTTGATGATTGGGTAGGCAATATTTTTCAGGTAGGATAAGTCTTGACTGAATGTGAACTGTTCCCACAGGTGCTGGCAATGCCATACGGGTGCCAGAGGATATACTCCCCAGGGGATACTTCCATCGGGAGCTGCATGTCCCCATATATTTCCAGTAGTATGGCTGATCCACCCGTCTGTTCCATAAACCCGTTTGGCTACTTCCCGACCGGGCTTCACCAGGTCGGCAGTCCAGTCGATATAAGGGATCTGGCATTCCAGCAGATCGGTGGGTCCGCAGGGCCAGTATATCTCTTGAATATTGATATTTGCCTGATAATTTCCAGCCCAGGGAGCTGTGTAAAAAGCATTCCATTTCCCCTGCAGGTTAGCAGGGAGGCTTCCCGGCCGGCTGGAACTGATGATCATATACCTTCCCAGATTAAATACCAATTCTTTCAATCCCAGGTCCTGTTCTCCGGCCTTAAAACGTTGATACCTCTTATCAGTAGGCATCCTGTTCAATTCATCACGGCTATTTAGGTCAATCTGTGTTCTTGCATACAACTCTACATAGTCGGCCACATGCTCGTTTTTCAGAGCATTATACCCTGCAT
The DNA here is from genome assembly GCA_028702595.1 of Mariniphaga sp. GTDB lineage: Bacteria > Bacteroidota > Bacteroidia > Bacteroidales > Prolixibacteraceae > Mariniphaga. The sequence continues at coordinate 78,933 of JAQVON010000009.1, forward strand.
TTTCTGCAGTACGAATAGCCGATTCGCAAAGGACAGCCGGATCGGAGCCTTTATAGTTGGGCCATTCCTGTATATAATCGGTAGAAATATTGATGAATAACACCACAGAATCAGCATCCTGTATTCCCCAATAAGGATTGGCTAATCCCATTAGTTTTGTTCTTTGAACCGGGCTGCCACCATAGGGTACAGCTCTAATTTTCATCTGGAATTTATGATCTCCACCGTCGACAAATCCGGTAACAGTATACTCATCAGCAGAAATATCCACGTTATATCTTTCCTGTATGATATCCATGTACATGGCAAATCCAACTTTCCCTGGTTGATCCGCCTTCAATTTCATCACCAGAACATTTTTCGGATAGGAACAGAAATATTCACGGGAATAGTTCACCCCATCGAGGACATAAGATACGTGTCCCAATGATTTCGACAGGTCCAGTTCCCGGACATAGTTGGTATGGGGCATTCCGTGGTTCATCATTTTTAAGTTCAGGTCACCAATTGTACTAAATGCTCCGTATAGTTTATTCTGCCCCAAATAATATTTTTGTGTAAGGCTGTCGGCTTTCCGAACATCTCCGTCCACCACTGCCTGACGGATAACTTCGAGGTATTTATTAGCCTCCGGATTCACACCAAATTCTTCCCAGTCGCCGCGAAATGGGCCACCCCTCCAGATGCTACCTTCGGTCAGGGTGAATTTTTCCTCTTCAACCCCTCCAAAAAAAGAGGCTCCAATAAATCCGTTCCCCAAATGCAGAGCCTGACTGTTCCAATATTTTGCCGGCTGCTGGTACCACAACCTGTGATTCTGACCATTTACAGAAACAGCAACAAAAAATGAAAAGATAAATAATCCTATAAAAATCTGATTTTCACGACGTAACATTTTCATTTGCATTAAATTTAAACCTTACCAGTCCTGTAAATATAAAATTAAAAGACTGTTTTGATTTTGTTTTTTAGAAATATTTTGATCTGTTTTTTGCTCAGACAAGGCAAAATTGACGCGAATAGCCATAGCTATTTAAGGAAATTTTGCAGCAGCATGAGTGAAAAAGACGCAAAATAGTATAAATGGATAAATTTAAAACAGTCTCTAAATTCATTCCCCTCCACTGAAGGTATATCAACAATTATTTAATCCAATCTATTTTCATTTGGATATCCTGTATCGGTCTATCGTTTTGGTCGGTATCGACTTCAGAAATTTTATCCACCACTTCCATTCCTTCGACGACTTCTCCAAACACGGTATAATCGCCATCGAGCGAAGGGTATCCACCCACGGTTGTATAAATCTGACGTTGTTCTTTGGTAAACCTAAATTTTATCCCCTGTACCTCCATGATGCTATCAACTTTTTCTCTGATTTCCGCCATTTTCAGGTTAAATCCATCCCGGTCGTTTTGATCTCTGTATTGTTGCATTTCCTCCTGAACTGACAAAATTTGGTCGCGCATCTTATCGTTAAAAATTTGTTGATTTTTTACCATTTCCAGCGTATCCAGTTCGCCATGGGAAAAAACCCTGCCTTGAACAATGTAAAACTGCGATGAGCTTGATCTTTTTTCCGGATTTGAAGCATCTCCTCTCCTGGCAGCAGCGACAGCACCCCACTTGTGAAAATACTCCGGGATAATTTCTGCCGGCAGGGTGTAATCGAGAGAACCACCTCCTAATCGTTCCCCCAGTTGGGCATTCCTGGAATCAGGGTCACCTCCCTGGATCATGAAATTTTTGATCACCCGGTGAAACAGCAATCCATCAAAAAAATTTTCCTGAATTAGTTTCTCATAATTCTTCTTGTGTGCTGCTGTCTTATCGTAAAGCTTAATCCGTATATCACCCTGAGCCGTTTTAATTATTACATCTGCTTTCTCCCCATTTTGCATGGCATGCCCACACGAAAAAGTGGTGATCAGCAGGGCGAAAATTAAAAAAACAAACATTTTCTTCATAGCTTTGCCTATAAATTAAAATTAAAGTGTGTAAAGATAATAGAAGAAGATGGATCACATACGGGTAGATCATAAAATTAGGCTTGAATTGATTGATCTGCAACAGGCGGAGGTTATCTTTAAAGCCATTGACAGCAACAGAAAATATTTGAGTGAATGGCTTCCTTTTGTGGAGTATACAGAAAAAATCGCTGACACAGAATTATTTATTCAGAGTCTGACATCCCAATTCCATCCAAAAAAAGATGAAGTTTTCATGATCTTCTATGATGAAAAATTTGCCGGACTCATCGGATTAAAAGATACAGACTGGACGAATCGGAAAACAGAAATCGGATACTGGTTAATTGAAAAGATGCAGGGAAAAGGATTGGTAACCAAAAGTATTCAGCATTTGATCCGGTATATATTTCATGAACTAAATTTAAACAGAATACAAATAAAAGTTGCCACCGGCAATACAAAAAGTGCTGCCATTCCTGTTCGGCTGGGCTTTCGTTACGAAGGGACTGAACGTCAGGGGGAACGCAAAAATAACGAATATTTCCATCTGGATGTATTCAGTCTGCTCCGGTCAGACTTGTTGTCAGGCACATGACTTTTATATGTATTGCGTTATAAACAAATCATTTAACCCATAATTTCCCGTTAATAAGTGTTAACGTAAAATCATCATTCAAAGATTCTTTCTATATTTGACCCGTCAAACCATTTGTTCGTATATTTTAAAAATTGATCAAAATAGAAAACGAAATAATATGGAAGAAAAAAAGATTCGAAGAAATCTTTACCGGGTATTGCGAAAAACAGGTGTACAAAAAAATGATATTCTGCCGGAAGCCTCATTCATAAACGATTTGAATTTTGATACTGTTGACTGGAAAATCTTTACTTTTTACCTGGAGGGAATTTTCGACATTTCGGTTCCCGATGAAGATTTACTATCCTTTAAAAATGTAAATGAAGCCGTAAAATTCCTAAAAAACACAGCGTAATAATTCCAGGGAACAATTCTGTAACTGAAATTTTTTAGAAAAATTAATAATTAACAATAAATTTACAAAATGCAATCATTCAACTTCGCCTTACAAAACATTTATCAATCGGTTATTAGTTACAGTCCACGGCTGATTGGTGCTATTCTCACGCTAATTATTGGGTGGTGGCTCATCCGTGTCATTCATAATACACTTAACAAGTATTTTGAAAAGAGGGAAATGGATCCGTCGCTGCGGGGTTTTTTAAACAGCATGATAGGAATTCTGCTCAAAGCCATGCTTTTGATCAGTGTTATTGGAATGCTTGGTGTGCAAATGACCTCATTTATTGCGATACTTGGTGCAGCAGGTCTTGCTGTAGGTATGGCTCTTTCCGGTACCCTTCAAAACTTTGCAGGTGGGGTAATGATTTTGCTTTTCAAGCCTTTCAAGGTTGGGGATTACATAGAAGCCCAGGGGCATGCCGGTTCAGTGAAGGAAATACAGATATTCAATACCATATTAAAAACTCCTGACAACAAAACCATCATCATTCCCAACGGAGGGCTTTCCACCAGTTCGATGATCAATTATTCAACCGAACCATCGCGCAGGGTTGATTTTTTATTTAGAATTGCTTACGGAGACGATGTGGATAAAGCAAAAGCAGTGATACAAAAATTGATAGATGACGATACTCGGATTTTAAAAGATCCGGCATCATTTATTGCTGTTAGTGAACTGGCCGACAGTTCGGTAAATATAGTTGTCAGGGTATGGGCAGAGTCCTCAAATTATTGGGGAATTTATTTTGACATGCATGAAAAAGTATACAAAACCTTTGAAAAAGAAGGTCTTAATATTCCTTTCCCACAAATGGATGTACATCTGCAAAAATAAAACAAATACGATTTTATTTCCTTACCTGAAACCACGATTTTATTTCGATTGGCATATCAGATGAACCATATATACCAACGCGTGAGAAATTGAATTTCCCACGCGTTGTTTTTAACAGTTTAAAGCACTTTTCCACGCAGGGAGGATTTTTTAATTTTTTTCAATGATAGCTGCCCAGCCTCCACCGGGAGCCATTTCAATTTTTATTTTAGAAGAGCGAGTTACGCTGTTTTTTTCCAGTTTAAAATCTGCGGCATGCTTATCGGCATTAACGCCGTCCTTCCAAACCCTCATGGTGTGTCTCCCATTTCCAAGAAAACTAAGGTCGAGATCAAAAGTACGAGGCGACCAGTCGGTCATACCCCCTACATACCATGTATCCCCAAAACGACGGGCAATGATGATATAATCACCTACTTTTGCTTCCAATACGCGGGTTTCGTCCCATACTGTCGGTACATCCTTTAGTAATTCCATACACTCAGGCTCCCGGTAATAGTTGGAAGGATTGTCGGCAAGCATTTGCAGAGGGCTTTCATACACAACATACATAGCCAGCTGATGACAACGGGTTCCAAGCGCCATAGGAGCATCAAAAATATCCTTAAAGTTCTTCTTATTCGCATTGAGCATGGCACCCGGCGTGTAATCCATAGCTCCTGCAACCATACGTATGAATGGCAGAATAACGTTATGTTCCGGGTCGGGATCATCAGACCATTTACTATTTTCTAAACCCTTAACTCCTTCATAACTAATAACATTAGGGTATTTTCTATCTAACCCGGCTGGTTTATAAGCTCCATGGTAATCGACCAGCAAATGCCGTTGGGCACACTCGCGGGCAATCTTCTCATAAAAATTGACCATCCACTGATCATCACGCTGCATAAAGTCAATTTTTATTCCTTTTACACCCCATGCTTCAAACTGGTCAAGTGCTTTTTCAAGCTGATCATCGAGTGCTTTCCAAACTACCCATAAGATAATGCCAACGTTTCTATCTTTCCCGTAATTCACCAACTCCTGAGCATCGATTTCATCTTTTACTTTCATAATATCTTCCAGGTGATACCACCCTTCATCAAGAATGATATATTC
>JAQVON010000049.1 GCA_028702595.1 Mariniphaga sp.
CATGGTAAAAATATCCTTCAGCATGGTTGCCTTATCCATTACATGACCTGTAACATCATGGTGTTCATGCAGGTTTACTCCTTTAAGATATACATATTGTCCGTTAATCAGTAACGTGCTATTTTTGATTTCTACCGTACGGAATCCCACATCCTGCCTGATAACCTCCAGAATTTCGCCTGCATGTTTAAGGGTAATCACAAGTTCATACAGATTGGGATACTCTGCTGACCACTTTTTTACGGCTGGAATTTCTGCCATAAATTGCACATTCTGCTTCCCGTTGCTCAGCACTTTTGAAAATTCTTTTATCGGGTTACCCTGGTCGTAAAGGACTGTTTCTAAAACAACAGGTCCGGTTTTTACCCCCAGGTTAATCACATCGACCCCCAGGGAAAAAACTCCGTTGGAATAGGTTTCATCCAATCTGGCAGTCACCGTAAAATCCTGCACCTGTTGCTGTTTTCTAACCAGTAGAAAAACATCGCGGGTAATACCGCTCATCCGCCAGAAATCCTGATCTTCCAGGTAGGAACCATCGCACCACCTGAAAATCTCAAAAGCGACTGAATTTTTTCCCGGCTTCAGGTACCGGGTAATGTTAAATTCAGCCGGAGTTTTACTGTCTTCACTATATCCAACATATTGCTCATTCACCCATACATTGATCATGGAAGATGCTGCTCCAACATGCAGGATGAACTCTTTTGATTCCCATCCGGGAGGAACATCAAAAGTACGTTTATAAGATCCCACAGGATTATAATGATCCTGAATTTTCGGAGGTGTCTTTTCATGGGGATATTGAATATTCACATAAATGGGATAGTCATAACCTTCCATTTCCCAATTGGACGGCACTTTTATCTCATCCCACTTCCGTGTGTCAAAATCGTCCTTGAAAAACCAGTAAGGACGCGATGAAGGATTTTGTGCCAAATGGAATTTCCACTTTCCATTTAAAGAAATAACCATGGGTGATTGCCATTTATCTTCAGTCCTTGCTTGCTCGAGACTGGCAAAGGGTATAAAACCGGCATGAGGCATCTGCCTGTTTTTTTCTGATACTCCGGGATCTTCCCAGGATGGCATTTCTGTTTCTTCCCAGGAAATTTCAGAATAATCAGTATAACGACTACATGATCCTGCACAAAAGATCATGAGAAATACCGGAAGTACGATCTTGAACCATTTCATAACAAACAATTTATAAAAGATTATCTATATTAGAAATGGCTAAGATAAAAAGAAAATACCTTTTAACGCAGGTTTTTAATACAGGATGACAACTAGTTCATATGTCAAAACAATTTCCTCACTTTTTCCTTCACATCCTTTGGATTGGGATCTATATCGAATACCAAATCCGGGGTCATGCAGAAATATGGATTAGCTGATTTAAATTTTTTCTCTCCACCGCCTGTAATATTCAGCATGATCACCTCCTCTTTATTGATGGTATTCTTTTTCACTGCTTCTATAAGCGTGGCAGTTGCTATTGCAGCTGCGGGGTGAATATCGATTCCTTCGGTTTGTTCAAAAAGAGTTGCAGCAGCTCTGGCCTGTTCATTGGAAGCAACCAGCACATCACCGCAGGAGTCGGTCAATGCATCAAACAACCCACCACAAATGGAATAAGGAGGTTTCCGGTTCGACAACACTTTGGCATCAATTTCTTCGACCTGTTTTCGGGCAAAATTTTCATCAAATGGAAGCAGGTTACGTGATCCTGCTTTCCAGGCGTCAGCCAGTGGTATAAACGGAGCATTTTGCGAAACCATAATTTTCATTTTCCGTGTGCCGAAACGACCGTCAGCTAAAAGCCGAAGATTTGCCTCCCAGGCTGCAATGGCTCCTGTTCCGCTTCCAACTGCCTGGAAATAATAACCGGGAATTTCCCCGATAGCCATTACAGCCGACAAAACTGTGGTGGCCATACCATCCCGGCGGGCTACATTCTTAGCTCCTCCTTCAGGCAAAAATCCTTCCATACCCGCAACAATATTTGAAAGGGCAATAGCATCGAAATAGTCACTACCCGTCCGGCAACAAATCAGCTTCACACAGTCATTCAATGGTTTATCCAGCCACAAAGCATCCAGATTATCTTCAGGTACACAAAGAATCAGAGGAATATGATTTTCAGAACAAACCCGTGCAAAAGCCCGTGAAGTATTTCCGGCTGAAGCAACCACCAGAATCTTATCCATTTCCGAAGTCATCCGACCACATACCGAGTAAGCTTCAGTTTCTTTAAAACTACAGGTAGTCATCCCTGCACCCTTTTCCGGCCAATATCCGCTAAATGTGATCCACAGATTTTTCAACCCCAGTTCATGGGACAATCCTTCACTCTTATAGGTTACCGGCGCGGAAGAACCTTGTAATGTGCGTACAACAGGAAGCCAGTCGGCATACCGGTATAAACCCAACGAAGGATCCTTTACATCTATCTGTACCTGATCATAAAGTGCCCTGATCAGTGTAGGGGCATCTTCTCCAGGAGCATCCAAAGTCCAGGAGGTATCATCAAAAATCCTTCCCGTTTTTACCGATTGTAAACGATAGCCGGTCTTGGTAAAACAATTGTTCATGCTTTTTCTTTTCAGTGAATTCGCAAAAATAATAATTTGATGCCGTAAATAACAAAATGAAACGAGCATAACAAATTATTCCACAAAAAACAGGATTGAAAATACGCGAGTTCCATCTTATATCATGGGAAATAAACATCTTTAATATGAGGATACTGTTCAAAAGAAAAAAACACCTGATAATCATCCATAAAGTATATTATACTTTTATTTCCCATGTATCCATTACCCAAAAAAAAGAATTTATATTAGATTTGGGAAAAAATTTTTAAAAAAAAACAGAGCTCCTGAAAAAAATTTTATGAAAATCTAAGGATTAAAAATCAATGAAATACAAATCCTTGTGAAGAAATAACTAACAATAATACGATAATTTATGAAAATCAATTTTTATACTAACAGCCTCCTCATCATGAGCTTTTTCATGATCAATTTGTTGTTGCATTCTCCCTCAAAGATTATAGCACAGGAGGTATTTAAAGGAAATGAAACCAAGGAGTTTATTTACGACATCCCTGATTCTCTTCATCAAAAAATTGAGCAAGCCATTCCGACAAAAGCAAGCGCAAATCCTTTTAAAAAAAGAAAATTACTGATCATTAACCTGAACCGATTAAATGGAAAGGAAAGGAAAGGACATCCGTCAATTCCTTATACAAATTTAGCCTTCAGGCTGATGGGTGAAAATACCGGTGCATGGGAAACCTCATTCAGCAACGATACAATGGTATTCAAACCTGAGCATCTTAAACAATTCGATGCCATTTGTTTCAACAATACTGCCGGTGTATTGTGTGATGATCCGAATTTAAGGCAAAGCCTGTTGGATTACGTTTTCAGTGGTGGTGGTTTTATTGGCATTCATGCAGCGGGAGCAACCTTCTGTCAATATCCTGTATATGATCAGTTTCCTGAGTTTGGAGAAATGCTCGGTGGATATGAAAACGGAGGCCATCCCTGGGGTCCTAAAGATACGATAACCCTTCACGTGGAAGAACCTCTTCATCCGGTTAATGCTGCATTTGACGGCAGAGGATTTGACGCCAGTGATGAAGTTTTTCAGTTTTCTAATCCTTATACCAGGGATAAACTGAGAATACTACTCACCATTGATACGGAAAAAACCGATATGAGTCCTGACAGGCGAATTTTACCTGAACGCAGAGCTGATGGAGATATTGCCATCAGCTGGGTAAGACGATATGGAAGGGGCAGGGTCTTTTATACCTCTTTCGGGCACAACCCACACCTGAGCTGGAATCCTAAAATCGTTCAACACTATTTCGATGGCATACAATTCGCTCTGGGTGATCTGGATGCTCCAACAATACCAAGCGGCAGATTAACTCCAGCATTAAAAACTCAGGAAAAACTCGGCTGGAAGCTGGGAATTGAAGCCTATACCTTCAAAGACAACACCCTGTTCGAAACTATCGACAAAACAGTTGAACTGGGTATCCAGTATGTTGGCGGTCTGAATGTGCAAAAAGTCAGTGCCGGTATTCCGAAAAATTTTGACTACAATCTCTCCGATGAGGAGCTGCTCCAGATCAGAAAAAAACTGATCGAAGCCGGAATCCCCATGCTTACTTACTACATTTTCGATATCCCCGGAGATGAAGAAACCGTGAAAAAAATATTCGAATTCGGAAGAAAATTGGGCATTGAAACGTTCATTTCCGAACCCAAACTGCAGGACTTCGACCTGATTGAAAAGTACTGCGAAATGTATAACATCAAACTCGCTCTTCACAATCACGGGCCCAGACTGTCACCCATATACATGTACCCCGAAAAAATTGTTGAAATTACACGCGGTCGAAGCCCACTCATCGGTGCTGCCTGCGATTTTGGACACTGGGCAAAAGAGGGAATCGACCCGTATGAAGCCATCAAAACCCTGGGACACCGGGTTATTACCATCCAGTTTCACGACCAGAGTGAAATCAATGCCAATGGACACGATGTACCCTGGGGTACCGGGAAAATTAACCTGGATGGCATCCTGCAGTATATCAAAAAGGAAAACATTAAACCTGTCATGTTCGGCCTGGAATATTCCTATAACTGGAACAATTCTCTGCCGGAGATTATCCAGTCAATCGATTATTTCAATAAAAAATCTTTAGAACTGGCCAGGTAGGACAGTCATAACATTTAATTTTATGGATATTCAAGAGAAATACTAAAAAATACAACTAAAAATCAATAAAATATGACAACAATTTATAACAGAAGAAAATTTGTTCGGAGCGGTCTGACTGGAGCCATTGGCACGATGGTTCTGCCCACCATTTTGCCTGCCGGAGTCATTTCCGGAAGAAACCGGATCATGCCCAACGACCGGATCAACCTGGGATTTATTGGAGTTGGAGGCATGGGAACTGGTCATTTGAGGTCATTTCTGGGTTACGATGACGTCAGAGTTGTTGCAATATGCGATGTAAAGAAGGAACAGCGCGACAAAGCAAAGAATACAGTGGACACCCGGTATGGAAACAATGAATGCGTAACGTATAACGATTTTCGGGAACTGCTGGCCCGAAAAGATATTGACGGTATTGTTACTGCAACACCCGACCACTGGCATGCCCTTATTGGTTTGGAAGCTGCCAGACAGGGAAAAGCCATGTATTTTGAAAAGCCGGTAACCCTAACAATTGAAGAAGCGAAAATTTTACGAAGTACTGTAAAACGTTACAATACCTGCTTTCAGCTGGGCACCCAGCAACGGTCCGATGAAAGGTTCAGGTTTGTGACTGAAATGGTCAGGAACGGCAGGCTGGGACAGATGAAAAGAATCGTAATCGGATCTGCCAGCTTCACTCCCACTCCCATGCCGCCGGAAGAAAAGGTTCCCGAAGGTTTTGATTATGATATGTGGCTGGGACCTGCCCCCCTGGCTCCTTACAATGAATTGCGCTGCACCAGAAACTTTACCCTGATTGACGACTATTCCCTGGGATGTATCAGCGGTGCATGGGGAATCCATCATGTTGATATTGCCCAATGGGCAATGGATGCTGACAATTCCGGCCCAGTTGATGTGGAAGGAACAGGAAACATACCTGAAGGATTGTACAACACATACCATACCTTCGAAGTGGAACATACCTACTCAAATGGAGTAAAACTATTGCATATTGATCATATAACAGCAAGAAAAAAAATCCCTCAATTCAACGTACCCACTTCTATGGGCATGTTATTTGAAGGAACAGAAGGGTGGCTTTATGTGGCCAGAGGATTCATGGATGCCCATCCAAAATCCCTGATGAATGCCGTGATCGGACCCAATGAGTTCAAATTGCCTTTTAGCAATAACCACCATCGCAACTTTCTGGATGCTGCACGCAACGGTTCTAAAACCATCAGCACCATCGATTCAGCTGTAAAATCAGAAATCGTATGCCAACAGGCATATATTGCTATGAGACTCGGACAGAAACTGCAATGGGACAACGAAAATGAAATATTCATCAATAACGAAGCCGCGAATAAACTTTTGTCAAGGCCCAGAAGAGGTCCATGGTTCTTGTAATACCTTGGGAGTAACACCAAAGGATTGTATAAACAGGATCCCGGACATTTTCCCCGAATCAATCCGGGTGCACCTTTTATATACCGCTGTTTTACTATATTTCAAATTTTAAATAGCCCGATAATCATGAAAAATAATATTATTCAACTGCTCCTAATCCTGACAATTGGATTACATCCTTTATTCTTTAGGATGGCCTATGCCCACCCGGAAGATCAACATGCTGCACCCAAAACAGCATATGACAGTCCGGATTCCACAGAAATAATAAAAGGAAAGACCATAATGGTTGGAACAGTGGAAGAGCTGCTTTCGGGTAAGGAGAAAGACCAGCAACTCATTGACCAGGCATTACCCGGGAAAGCCACGGTAAAACCCAGGAAGCCAAGACGGCTCCTGATTTTCGACTTAAATGTAAATTATGGAGGACATCCATCGGTTGGTCACGCCAACTATGCCTTTACTGAAATGGGCAGGAAGACAGGAGCATTTGAAACAGTGGTCAGTCGCGACCCCCAAATGTTCCGGCCTGAGATCCTCCGCAAATTCGATGCTGTATTTTTCAACAACAATGTGGGTAACCTGTTCCAGGATGAAACTCTTCGCCAAAACCTGCTTGATTTTGTTTATGCAGGAGGCGGATTAATGGGATTACATGCTACCACCACTGCTTTCACTTTCTGGCCTGGAGCTCATGAAGACTGGCCCGATTTTGGGATCATGATCGGAGCACGTGGTTCCACTCATCGCGAAAGCAAAGAACATGTGTATATTAAACTCGACGATCCCGGCCACCCGGTAAACCGGGTTTTTAATGGTAAGGATTTTGAATATCGCGATGAATTTTTCCGGTTCTTTGACCCATATTCCCGCGATCTGGTACGCGTTTTAGCCAGTATGGATACGTTAAAAACTGACCTGGAACAAGGAAGAGCATTCGGAAAAGTAATCCGCCCCGATAAAGATTATGCAGTATCCTGGGTGAGACAATACGGAAAAGGAAGGATCTTTTACTGCACAATAGCGCATAACCCTTCTGTGTTCCAAGACCCTATGATCCTGGAATACTATCTTGACGGACTGCAATATGTACTTGGTGATCTGGATGCTCCTGCTACACCCTCCAGCAAACTTACTCCGGCAATCCGGGCTCAGGAAAAACTCGGCTGGAGGCTGGGAATTGAAGCCTATACCTTCAAAGACAACACCCTGTTCGAAACCATCGACAAAACAGTTGAACTGGGTATCCAGTATGTTGGCGGTCTGAATGTGCAAAAAGTCAGTGCCGGTATTCCGAAAAATTTTGACTACAATCTCTCCGATGAGGAGCTGCTCCAGATCAGAAAAAAACTGATCGAAGCCGGAATCCCCATGCTTACTTACTACATTTTCGATATCCCCGGAGATGAAGAAACCGTGAAAAAAATATTCGAATTCGGAAGAAAATTGGGCATTGAAACGTTCATTTCCGAACCCAAACTGCAGGACTTCGACCTGATTGAAAAGTACTGCGAAATGTATAACATCAAACTCGCTCTTCACAATCACGGGCCCAGACTGTCACCCATATACATGTACCCCGAAAAAATTGTTGAAATTACACGCGGTCGAAGCCCACTCATCGGTGCTGCCTGCGATTTTGGACACTGGGCAAAAGAGGGAATCGACCCGTATGAAGCCATCAAAACCCTGGGACACCGGGTTATTACCATCCAGTTTCACGACCAGAGTGAAATCAATGCCAATGGACACGATGTACCCTGGGGTACCGGGAAAATTAACCTGGATGGCATCCTGCAGTATATCAAAAAGGAAAACATTAAACCTGTCATGTTCGGCCTGGAATATTCCTATAACTGGAACAATTCTCTGCCGGAGATTATCCAGTCAATCGATTATTTCAATAAAAAATCTTTAGAACTGGCCAGGTAAGACTAATATAGCGCCAAATATAAAATTGAACTAGAACTTATTTTCAAAAAAATGACAACATCCATGAACAGGAGGCAATTTGTTAAAAGAAGTTTAACCGGAACTGTAGGCACGATGGTTTTGCCCACCATTTTGCCTGCCGGAGTTATCTCCGGAAGAAACCGGATCATGCCCAACGACAGGATTAACCTGGGTTTTATTGGTGTTGGCGGCATGGGGTCAGGACATTTGCGGTCGTTCCTGGGGTACGATGATGTCCGGGTCATGGCCATTTGTGATGTCAAGAAGGAGCAACGCGACAAATCAAAACAAACCGTTGACTCGCGATACGGAAACAACGAATGTGTAACCTATAACGATTACCGGGAGCTGTTAGTCCGAAAAGATATCGATGCCATCGTAATGGCAGCCCCCGACCACTGGCATGCCCTCATCGGAGTGGAGGCTGCCAGACAGGGAAAAGCCATGTATCATGAAAAACCACTTGGCCTGACTGTCGAAGAGTGTCAGGTCATGAGAAAAGTGGTAAAAAGATACAACACCTGTTTTCAACATGGAACACAACAACGCTCCGATCCCCAGTTTCGCTTCGCTGTAGAGATGGTAAGAAACGGAAAAATAGGAAATATCAAACGAATAGTAGCCGAAGCAACTGGCTGCAGAACCGTTCCTTATCCTCAGGAAGAACCCGTGCCGGAAGGATTTGACTACAATTTATGGCTGGGGCCTGCACCCCTCGCTCCCTACAGTGAATTGCGCTGTACACGGGATTTTATGCATATCAAAGACTATTCCCTCGGAGGACTTAGCGGAGCCTGGGGGATTCACCATATCGATATTGTTCAATGGGCACTGGATGCCGACAACTCGGGTCCTGTGGAAATTGAAGGAACAGGAAGCTACCCACTTGAAGGACTTTTTAACACCTACCATAGCTATGAGGTGGAGTATAAATATCCCAACGGAGAGAAACTGCTCTATATCGACCGGGATACGGTTCGAAGTAAAATACCACAGTTTAAAGCTCCCAGCTCTATGGCTATTCTGTTTGAAGGAACAGAAGGATGGATATACGTAGCCAGAGGATACCTCGATGCATATCCCAAAAAACTCCTTAATACAGTTATCGGACCCAATGAGTTTAAACTGCCATTCAGCAATGACCACCGTCGAAATTACCTGGATGCCGTTCGAACCGGATCAAAACCAATCAGCACCATAGAGTCAGCTATCAAATCTGAAATCATTTGTCAACAGGCATATATTGCCATGGAACTCGAACAAAAATTATACTGGGATAACGAAAATGAAAAATTTATAAATAATATTGCTGCCAATAAAATGCTGTCCAGACCTATGAGAAGCCCCTGGCATCTGTAATGGATAGAAAAAAATAATTAGGTAATTTAAATGAGTTTAACTTCACTACTAAAAAATAACACGATGGATCAATTAATAACTACAAGCAAACGTTTCTTCCTGGTTTCTATTCTTGCCTTGTTTATCAGCTTACCTGGACTCTCTAAAAATGAAAACCTTCCTGCCAGAACTGCAGAAATGTTGGGAACACTAACAAATATTGACAGGAATGACACCAGTCTCCCCGAATTTGAATCCCTTATTCAGGAAATTTTTGCCGGAAAAAAAGTTCAAAAACAAGCCAAACCATTGCTGGTGCAGTTTTTTAAATCAGAGAAAAGCTTTGCCGGGAAAAGGTTTGTTCTCCAGGAGCTTGAAAAAATGGGGACCCCATCTGCTGTTCAGTTTATGGCTGAACTACTAACTATCGATACCTCCTCTGAGCTTGCCCTAATGGCATTACAGGGTATTCCCGGGGCTAAAGTCAATAAAATACTGAGAAAATCAATAAAAAAAGCGGATCCCTCCATTCTCCCCGGAATGATTAATGCATTGGGTAAAAGGCAGGATTACCGTGCCACCAGCATCATTTCAGGCTATATAAACGATAAAAATCCGCTGTTGGCAACCACAGCTATTTCTGCACTCGGAAAAATCGGAACACCAGATGCTACTGCACTGCTTACCCGGGCTATGCAATCTGGAAATAAACAAAATCAATTTATTATCACTGAAGCTCTCCTTGATCGGGCAGAACAGCTGGTCAAACAAAATCAGACCAACAGGGCTTTCGAAATATATAACAGCATACGTGCTGCTGATGTGCCTGAAATGATTGCAATTGCTGCCATTAAGGGAAAAATGGAAACGTCATCCGAAAATCCTGCCGACATTCTTAAAGAGGAATTGAGTACTTCACCTGACCATTTAAAACCAGGAGTGATTGATCTGGTAAAAAATCTGCCTGCATCCTGGAAATCCGGCAGGGAGTTTCTTCAGGTTCCCGGTCTTCAGGATATTGATAAATCGCGGTTGTTGGTTATCCTAGCTGAGAGAAACGATAAAAGCATATTCGACGAAGTGAATCAGTTCATTCATCACAAAGAACCTGTTTACAGAGAATCGGCTATATATGCACTGACTAAGATTGCTGAACTGAAGGATATACCGCTGTTAGCTGAACTGGCCGCTACCCGGAGTGAAAAAGAACAGGAAATTGCCAGAGGAGGATTTTATCGTTTACCCGGGAAAGATGTAGATGCGTTTATCCTTCAAAAAGCATCCGGAACACAGGATATAGCTGAAAAAACAGAGTATATAAAAGCCATCGGTGAAAGAAATATCCCATCAGCTGCACAAGTACTTACACAGACTGCCAGAAACGATAACCGGGATATCAGAATCGAATCGTACAGATCATTAGCTAAAGTTGCAGGTAAGGAAAATCTGAAAGAACTGACTGAGTTATTGCTGGCTGCAGAAAACAGCAGAGAAAAACAAGAACTGGAAAGAACCCTCTATCTGGTTTCGACAAAAGAGGGACAGGAAAATGCCGCCACCGAAGAAATCGTTGCTTTCCTGAAAAATACTCCTGAAAAGGAAAAAAAATCATCACTGATTTCTGTTCTGGGCAGTATCAAAAAACCAGGCGACATAAATGTACTGCAACATTATCTTAACTCGGAAGACGTTGATATACAGCTTAGTGCTATCAGGGCTTTATCCGAATGGCCCAATGCAGGACCTGCGGAGAACTTTAAGAAAATGATAAATAATACGGACGATCTGCGTGTTAAAACACTTGCTCTGAGAGGATTTACACAGGTATTGGTGAACGACGGGAGCTACCCCAATGGGAAAAAAGTAAATGAATTACTTTTTGGACTGGAAAACGCACCCAATGTGAATGAAAAAAAACTGGTCATTTCTGCCCTGGGGAAAGTATCCTCATCTGAATCCTTAAAAGCGCTGGTTGACCACTTGAAAAATCCGGGAGACCTTCGTCCTGAACTGGAGGCAGCAATCCTGAATATGGTTCCCCAACTTATGAGAGAAAATAAAAACAACACAACAACTGAGTTAAAACGAGTTAAACCATACACCAGCAATGCTGAAATTCTTAAATGGTTAAACAACTAAAATCAAAATGCCTAATCTGGTTTGCTGAAATTTTTAATTCTATATTTAAGCGCTAAAAAAATTCTTGTAACCATGAAGAACACATTTTTTATTGCCCTGCTCATCACGATTACACTGCCTGCAATTGCCCAGATGGAACCGCTGGAAATAAGCCTGCCACAACCCATGTTTGTGGGAACGCCTTCAAATTTTGCCGTTGAAAATCTTGAAGAACCCCTGGGAGAAGCCAGACCACCGTTCCTGGCACCTTCCGGAACAAAAAATGTAGCCTTTGAAAAAGCTGTTTTCAGCTCCTTTGAACCACGAAAAGGAGAACTCTGGAGAATTACCGACGGATACAAAGAAGCTACAAGCTACTCGTATGTGGAACTCGGAGAAGGACACCAGCATATCACTATCGATCTGGAAGAAATCTGCACCATTTATGCACTTACCCTATGGCATTACCATATGTCGGCCCGGGTATATCTCGATGTTGTAATACAAATTTCTGACGACCCGGACTTCATCATGGATGTTCAAACGGTTTTCAATAACGACACAGACAATTCTCTCGGTCTGGGAGTAGGAGAAGATTTTAACTTTGTTGAAACTCACGAAGGAAAACTGATTGACACAAAGGGCGTTACCGGAAGATATGTCAGATTGCACAGCAAAGGAAATACCGACAATGAATTTAACCACTATATTGAAGTGGAGGTTTACGGAAAAAACCTGGACTAAACCTGATCATTGAACGGGTATATTGTTCCTGGCATACCAGGGGACTATACTGACAAATACTTTTAGTATTCAACTGATTTACTGCTGAATATTGATAATTTTTTCAATGAAACGATCCGGACAAATGATGCCCCGTACTGCCATGAAATATCAGGTAACTGCCATGGTAATTATCCTGATCGCTTCATGTATCCGTTTGATCTCCTTGTCAGAAAGACCCATGCATACCGATGAAGCAGTGCATGCCTTCAAATTTGCCGGACTACTTGAAAAAGGGAAATACATTTACGATAAAAATGAATATCACGGTCCAACACTAAATTACCTAAGCCTGCTCCCCGCCCGGATAAAGTCGCAAAATCAGTTGGTTTCTCTGGAGGAAGAAACCTTAAGGATGGTTCCCGCCTTCACCGGAATCTTTCTGATCCTGTTGATGTTATTGCTTGTGAAGTCATTTGGATGGCCTCTGATTCTTTACACCATGTTATTGCTCGCAATTTCTCCTGCACTAACTTATTTCAGCAGGTATTATATCCATGAAATGCTGTTGATATTCTTCAATGCAGGATTTTTAGTCTCACTTTACAGGTATTATCGTTCCTGGAAACCCGGATGGATTATTACAGCGGGAATTTTTGCTGGCTTGATGGTATCCACCAAAGAGACTTGGATCATACTGGCCGGTGTTGAAGGTCTTGCTCTTGCAATCGTTTATGTAATTGCATTACGCTCACCAGAAAGAAAAAAAAATTTCCCATGCCAGCTCAGGTATTCCCACCTGGTACTTTTTTGTATTTCAGCTATGGCTATTACAATCATTCTATTCTCCTCCTTTTTTAAAAATCTACAGGGAGTTATCGATTCAATCCAAACCTACGCTGATTATTTTTCACGAGCTACCCAAGAGGGCGATCACATTTACCCGTGGTATTATTATTATAAACTGTTAACAATAAACTCTTGTGATAAATGCTGGTTCAGGGCAGATAGCTGGCTTCTTCTATCCGGAATTTTTGGGATTATCATCATTTTATTTCAACGTCCTGCTAAACTAAAAAATTATCCGGTAATGCTGTTTCTTTCGCTAACCACACTTTTTTCCGGAATTGTTTTTTCGCTCATACCATATAAAACACCCTGGAATATTTTAACTTTTTATACATCAAATTTATTCTTAAGCGCCTGGTTTTTTTATTTCCTCTCTCAGAAAATAAAAAAACGGAGAATTAAATGGATATTTCATTTTTGCGTAGGATTTATTATATTACATCTGGCATGGCAGAGTTATTCTGACAATTTCGTGCGTTTCGACCACACCTGCAATCCTTACGTATATGCTCATCCGGATCAGGATATTATCGATATTCTAAAAGAAGTGGAACAGGTAGCCATGTCAGCTCCCGAGGGGAATCAAATCTTTATTGAGGTGATTGTACCTCATGATGGTTACTGGCCATTACCCTGGTATTTAAGAAAATTTTCTCATACAGGCTGGTGGTCTGAGGTGGACATGGTCAGTCCAGCTGCTCCGCTGATTATATGTGCTCCAGAATGTTCAAAAGAGCTCACTCACAAACTATTTGATCTTCCTGAACCGGGTAAACGTTATCTTTATATCCCCCTGATGGATCGTGACCCTTCGCTTCGGCCGGGAATTCCTGTGAAGCTTTACTTGAGAAAGGATTACTGGGACAGGTATAAATCGGGAAAGAATTCTTAATAGAATTCAGAGACTGTTTTACATTTATCCATTTATTCCATTTTGCGTCTTTTTCACTCATACTGCTGTAAAGTTTCCGGGATAGCATGAATTAATCGATTTTTTAATCTGCCTGAGCTCTTTATGAATTCTAATAACCATGGGAAACGGTTTCAACCGGCTATCCGGATCGGGAGTCCAGTGAATAGGAAATTCTTTAATTATCAACTTTGCTTCCACTGACCTCAGAATAATTTCGATGTCAAAAAGAAAACCATTGGTAGTAAGCTCTGAATAAAGTGTCTTGGCAACCGCTGCCCTGTAAATTTTCAATCCACATTGCGAATCGGTTAAATGTCCGGGGAACCTGGCATTCAGATGAATAAACCTGCGAAACAACCAGGAAAAAAACTGCCGGTGGAATTTTCGTGGAATCGTTATCACACTCCCGGACATATACCTGGAAGCATGCGCCATATCAGCCTCCCTTTTCTGTACAGCCTGTATTCCCGGAAGAATATCATCAAATGGAACACAATTCCCGCTGTCGATGAACAGGATAACATCACCATGCGCCCTTAATATTCCTCTCTTTATGGCATAGCCCTTACCCTTATTGGGACGGTAGGAGATACAGATGATGTTATCTTCTGATTTTTCAATGATCTGGTTCACCACAGCATGCGTCTGATCATCACTCCCATCGTCAACAACAATGATCTCTCCTTTTATGCCATGCCTGTTCAAAAAAGACACTGCCTTTTCTATGTCAAGGCCAATCTTTTTCGATTCATTATAAACCGGAATAACAATGGAGAGAAACATAACTTTTCCCAAACTAAATTTTATAAATAAATACCCGATGATACCAATAATTTTTCAAAGCACAAGAATTTTTATACGATATTTCCAAAGGATTTTTAAATTTGTATATTTCTGTTTGAGCGAGATCAAAAACCGATCTGACGGATCAGGTAGTTCGGGATCAGAAGAAAAACTACGTAAACTAACCTATTAATTTAAATAATCTACATGAAAAAGATCATTTTAACAATCAGTGCCTGCTTCTTTCTGGTATTTCATCAGGAATCAGCAGCCCAACTCATGAGAGAACCAGAAATAGACGATCAAAACAGGGCAACATTCACGGTAAATGCTCCCAATGCGAAGGAAGTGAAGGTGATTAACCAAAGTGATGAAATGGCTATGGGTGCAGCGGAATACAGTTTGACACGTGGGGAAAATGGTATCTGGACGGTTACCACCAAACCATGCCGACCGGGTTTACACTATTACAAATTAAGCATCGATGGTTTTGAATGTGCCGATCCGCAAAGCCAGATGTATTTCGGATGGGCAAGATGGTCTAGCTGCCTGGAAGTTCCCGACAAAAACATCTCCTTTTATTTGCCGAAAAATAATCCTACTGGAGATGTAATCATTCACTGGTATCATTCAAAAGTAACCGGGAACACTCGTAAGTGCCTGATATACACTCCCCCAGGATACCGACATGAAATGAACAAAAGGTATCCGGTTCTTTACCTGCAGCACGGCTCAGGAGAAAGTGAACTGGGTTGGACAATGCAGGGCAAGGTAAATTTCATTATGGATAACCTCATTGCCGAAGGAAAAGCAGTACCTATGATCATTGTTATGGACAATGGCTATGCCCCGGCTCCGGATGCCGAAGATAAAAACAGACCTGCCGGAAACAGCAATAAATTTGAAGAATTAGTACTTCAGGATCTGATTCCTGAGATTGATGCAAACTATCGGACTTTATCGGCAAGAGAATCGAGAGCCATTGCCGGACTTTCCATGGGAGCAGGACAGGCTCAGCGTATCGGATTTGGCAATTTGGATGTATTTGCCTCCATTGGAGCCTTTAGCGGGGGATCAAGAAATTTCGATCCCAATACTTCCTATTCCGGTGTCTTTAAAGATGCGAAAAAATTCAATGAAACGGTTAAACTCTATTGGTTTGGGTGTGGAACTCTCGACAGAGCCTATGAGGGAGCCAGAAGCCTGCATAATGAATTGTCAAAACATGGGATTCAACATGTTTGGCACGAAATGCACGGTTCGCATGAATGGCAGGTGTGGAGACATCACATCCATGAGTTTGCACAACAATTATTCAAGTGATTGCCTTTCCCGCATTCATATTCCTGTGAAGGAAATTTTTGTATATTGCCCTCCGTTTATCAAAACTTGTTTTGAATAATAACATAAGTAGCTATAAGAAAAGAAATTATAACGAATTAATAATTTAAAAAATGAAACGGATTTTTTTGTACCTGTTTTTTATTTTCCCTTTTTGCACAGTGAACGCATCAAAAATCTCACCGGTCAACCTGACCTGTGAATATTCATCTAATCCCACGGTGGTAGATATTGAACAGCCCCGACTTTCCTGGATTAATTCTGCAGAAGCAAATGAACGAGGACAGGAACAAACTGCCTGGCAAATCCGGGTGGCAAGCAAAAATGATCAGCTGGAGAATCCGGATCTTTGGGATAGCAAAAAAGTAAACAGCAGCCAGTCTGCCCGCGTACAATATGCAGGGGAAAAACTCAAATCCGGCCAGGAATGCTGGTGGCAGGTTCGGGTGTGGGACAAAAGCGGAGAGGTGTCGGAATGGAGTGAACCAGCCAGTTGGCAAATGGGCATTTTAGATGAAAAAGAGTGGAAAGCAACCTGGATTGGTGCTCCCTGGCAGGGAGAAGAAACTTTGCCAAAACCATCTAATCCAAATGCTTCTTTACCGGAAGAACTTCCTCCTCCTGCTCCCTTGTTCCGTAAAGAGTTTCATGTCAATAAAAAAATTGAAAAAGCTACTGCTTATGTGACCGGACTGGGTTATTTCGAATTCTATGTGAACGGCAAGAAAGCAGGCGATGAAGTGCTGGTACCTAACCAAACCAACTATGGAAAGAGGCCTCATCTGATGCAACAAAACATTCCTGTTCCCGATGACTTCAGAGAATATAAAGTCATGTACCTGTCATATGACCTGACAGACAAACTGAACCAGGGAGCAAATGCAATCGGTGCAATAGTAGGAAATGGTTTCTACAATCCGGCAAAATACTGGGCAGAGGGCTATGGAACCCCCAGGTTCTTTGGACAAATACACATCACCTACTCCGATGGAAGCGAAGAAATCATCGTCACTGATAAAACCTGGAAAACATCGAAAAGCGCGATACAGATGGATATGGTTTACTACGGTGAACATTATGATGCCCGAAAAGAACAACCGGGATGGTGTGCTGCAGGATTTGATGATTCAGCATGGGAAAGTGTTGCCATCCGCAAGGCACCTGAAGGGAAGCTGGTGGCACATACTGCACATCCCGATAAAGTGATTAAACGGTTAAAACCTGTCAGAGTCGAAAAAATGTATACTGGCAACTGGAAAGTAGATTTTGGAGTGGAAATTTCCGGCTGGGTAAGGTTAATTGATGTGAAAGGCCCTGAAGGACATAAAATCGAGATCAAATATTTAAGCAATTCATATTCTGGCGATAACTCCTATACTTTTAGTGGCAAAAAATCAGAAAACTATGCTGCACGATTTAACTGGTTCATTTTCCGGGAGGTGGAAATTATCAACTGGCCAGGCGTCCTGACGCCCGAACAGATTACAGCTGAATTGGTTCATACTTATGTGGAAGAATCGGCCGACTTTGAAACCTCCAATCCGATGTTCAATCAAATTAACCAGATATGGAAACAGAGCCAGGTCGACAACATGCACGGAGGAATAGCGAGCGACTGCCCCCATCGCGAACGGTCACCCTATACCGGAGATGGTCAGGTTGCCTGCGTAACAGTCATGCATAATTTCGACTCCAAAAATTTCTACCAAAAATGGATACACGATATGATCGGTGCACAGGTTGTAAAAAGTGGTTACGTACCCAACAGCGCTCCCTGGCAACCTGGAAGCGGAGGAGGAGTAGCCTGGGGAGCAGCAATCCATATTATCCCATGGGAATTCTACCTGCATTATGGATCACTCGACATTCTAGAAGATTCATATCCTGCTATGAAAGAGTATATCCGGTATATGAAAACCTGGGTGGATGATGAAGGCATCATGTTTTCACAACGTACAGGAAACGATGGCAAGGAGCTGCGCTGGTTTAACCTGGGCGATTGGGCTCCTGCAGATGAATTGCCCCCCGATGACCTGGTGCATACGTTTTACTTCTGGAGATGTGCCGACCTGACTGCACAAACAGCAAAGGCTTTGGGAAAAACAAAAGAAGCCTTAGAATTTACCCGGCTGGCAGAAAACACAAAACAGGCTTTTCAAAAACGATTCTATAACGCTGATAAAGGAAGCTATGGACCTTATGGTGCAGATATCTTCGCCCTTAAAATGGGTGTTCCGGCAAACCAATACCCAAAAGTAATCAACGCCCTGAAAGAAACAATTAAAAAGAACAACGGCCACCTCGATACCGGAATTTTTGGAACTCAGTTCTTCTTTGAAGTTCTGTCAGAAAATGGAATGCACCAACAAGCTTATGAAGCCATGAATAAAAAAGAAGAACCTTCATACGGACGATGGATCGAATTGGGAGCCACAACCTCATGGGAACATTGGGGAACCGGAGGATCACATAACCATCCGATGTTTGGCGGCGGACTGGTATGGCTATACCGAAAACTTGCCGGAATGAATGCCGATCCAGATGAACCCGGCTACAAACATATCGTGTTCAAACCTCAACCAGTTGATGATATCTCCTTCACAAAATATTACAATAATACGCCTTATGGTAAAGCAGGAATATCCTGGGAAAAGAAAGAAAGTAAATTCACCATGGAAGTGACTGTCCCGGTGGGTAGCCATGCAACCGTTTATGTACCGGCAGAAAAAAACCAACAAGTTATGGAAAGCGGAAAATCTATTGCCGATTCCAACCTGATAAAAAAATTGGATGAAGTAGAAAATTACAAAGTTTATACTGTAAAAAGTGGCGTTTATTCATTCGGAGTAGAATAAAATATATATTGATAAGTTTCTGAAATATAAAATGGAACAACCATGGAATCCACTTGGGGATTCTGTCGTGCATCTTCTTTAAAGTAAACGGAAATAATAAGGCTAAAAGCACTGGAATATTCTTGATGATATTGAAATGGGAATAAACCGGGTTCCATCGTAAAAATAATAACTCATCGGGTTAAAAAATTCAATCTGAATCCTAATGTTATTGATATGATCAGAGGAATGAAAGAAGCCCGGAGTAATTTTTTAAGATACTAAAGTACAATTATTCCCGTTTTTTTATTATAATTGCACAATAACTAATAACTAATCTATGGACCAGTTAACTAACGGATATCCATACCGGATAACTATTGAAACCCCAATACAAAATATTCCACCTGAATTGATCTATTCTAAAAAAGATTACAATCATCTTCAAATACTCCCTGTACAACTTTCTGTTTCCTTTTATCTTCCTGATCATATATAATTCTGATCATGAACTAAATGACTTATAATCAAAAAATATAAAGTATTTTTTCTAACCATTATTATCAAAACGAGTTAAGCTATGAAACCAAAAACATCTTTATTCAACACCTCTTAAAAAAGAATGAATTCCAACATTCTATTAAGCTCATGTTATAATTTAAAACAATTAGTCAAACTTCAAAAAATGAATTATGAAAAAATGTAAAAACCGGTATGGAACAAATCCATTCCTGCAATTTTTTAAAAAACTGAAAATTACAGTATTTCTACTGTTCCTTTCAGGATCATGTCTGTTAGCACTATCTTCCTATGCGAATGCCAATGAAGGGATATCCGCATCAACAGCTCAACAGAATCAGATTTCGGGTAAGGTAACGAACACAACAGGCGAACCAATGCCCGGGGTATCTGTAATCATTAAAGGTACAACCACCGGTACTGTTACCGATGTAAACGGGAACTATACACTTCCTGCGTCTTCCTCTGATATACTGGTATTTTCGTTTATTGGAATGAAATCCCAGGAGATACCTGTAGGCAACAGGTCTTCCATCAATATTTTATTAGAAGAGTTAACAATCGGGGTTGAAGAAGTAGTGGTCATTGGTTACGGTATCCGGGAGAAAAAAGACCTGACCGGGGCTGTTTCCCAGATCACATCTGAGGATATTACCAAAATGAACACCCTTTCTCCTCAGATGTCGATGCAGGGAAGAATGGCCGGGGTTTATGTCAGTAATCCGGGTAGTGACCCGATGGGGCGGCCATCAATCCGGATCCGTGGGGTAGGAACATTAGGATACAACGATCCGCTTTATGTCATTGATGGCATCCCGGTAACGGAGGGTGGCTCTACTTCCTCGGCATCCCGCGTCCAGGACCTGAGAGGATCTGTAAACGTGTTAAACCTGATCAACCCGAATGATATCGAATCGATTTCGGTATTGAAAGATGCATCTGCCACTGCTATTTATGGGGTTAGAGCTTCTAACGGAGTTATTCTCATCACCACCAAGAGAGGAAGTGAAGGGAAAGCCAGGATTAGTGTTACGGGAAATTATGGTGTCCAAAACAATTTTAAAAGGTATGATATGGTCTCCATCCAGGAGTATATCGAAATGAGCGAGGAAGCCAAAAACAACAATCCGGCCTACAATCCCGAATGGCACTATGTATTTTTTGATCCTTCATCACCCTATTACATGGGCAATTCACGCGACTATACCAATGACTGGCTTAAAGCTGCACTGAATGAAAATGCTCCCGTTCAGGACTACAATGTTTCCATATCGGGAGGGAATCAAACATCGACCTATGCTGCCGGTGCAGGTTACGCCAATCAGCAAAATGCTTTTCATTACAGCGAGTACGACAGATACTCACTGTTCTTCAACTCAGACCATAAGCTAACCAGCTGGTTAAAAGTAGGTGAATCCTATCGTTTTATATACACAAAATATGATCAGGAAGGTGGTGCAGGGCTGACCACAGCTATGAGTGTTCCATGGCAACCAATCTATGATGAAAACGGTCCGAAAGGGTTTGCAACTCCCGGCCGAACCATCAACAATACTTTTAGGGGATATGGATACGGAAGCTCAACCCGGAATAATTTTCTGGCCCAAAATGAGTATACTCAGCATGCCCGTGACCTGATTCGAAATCTAGGTACTGTTTATGCCGAAATATCTCCACTGGAAGGCCTGCGGTTCAGGGGAACGGTAAGTTTCGACTATTACACCAATACCCGTGATACCTACCAGGAACAAGACTTTGGTCTGTTTGAAGTGGCAAGAGGTACACCCTATACCTCAGGAAATACCTATACCCGAAGGTTAAATGACAATATAAATATCGTGAAGGAATTTCTGATCGGTTATAACAATTCCTTCGGAAGCCATAATTTTGATTTGATTCTGAATGCTATGGATCAAAAATACCAGTGGAATAATGTCCAGATGGGCATTGGCGTTGATTCACCGATCACCAGTTGGGATCAACGTATGATTGATGAAGGATGGCCAAATGAAAACAAGGGATTATTCTACGAAAGAAGTCAGTCAGGCCTTCAGGGGTACATGGGCCGGTTAAGCTATAATTTCGACAGCCGCTATTACCTGGATGCTACAGTCAGACGTGATGGATCCTCCAAATTTGGACCTGGATACAAATGGGGTACTTTCCCCTCGTTTGCAGCAGCCTGGAGAATTTCTTCGGAGTCATTCATGCAGGATATTACATGGCTGGATGATTTAAAAATACGTGCAGGATGGGGAAAAACAGGGAACCAGGAAACCCGTGACTATGCTTTCCTGTCGTTGGTTAATATGAACCCGAAAGCCGCATTCGGCAGTATCGATGCAGCAGGTGGAGGCACTATTTATCCGGCATCAGCTCTGGGTGATTTCCCCATTGAAGATATGAGCTGGGAAACAGTGACCACCAAAAACATTGGATTTGACGCGATCCTACTCGACAATAAAATGACTTTCACTGCAGAATACTATGACAGACATACCGATGGTATTCTGCAAACCATTCGGATACCTGCAGTGATTGGAGCTCTCAATCAGCCGGTTGTTAACCTGGCTGAAGTGACAAACCGGGGGTTTGAATTCCAGGCAACCTATTCCAATAAAATCGGAAAACTTGGATACCAGGCTGCTGCCAACCTGACCACAGTCAGGAACCGGGTACTCACCCTGTATGAAGGGCAACCAACAACATCAGGAAATACCCGCATTGAACAGGGTTATTCCATGAACTACATCTATGGATACAAAACTGCCGGCATTTTCCAAACACCTGACGAGGTAACTGAATACCAATCGAAAGTGACTGATGGAAGTTATGATGCCCAAAAAGCACCCGGAGATGTTAAATTCGTTGACCTGTATGGAGCTCCCAAAGATACGGACCCGGAAGGAGCATACAAAAGTTATGAACCGGATGGAAAAATTGATGTTAACGATCAAACTTACCTCGGAAAAACTATTCCCGGCTATTTCTATGGCATTAACCTGAATTTCGATTACAACAATTGGGATGCCAGCCTGAACTTTAATGGAATCGGAGATGTTCAGAAAATCAATACAAACGGAAAACAAACCATCAGCGGATTTGGCCAGAACTTCCTGACCGACTACCGTGACCGTTGGACTCCAACCAATAAGTCAACCAGCATTCCACGAGCTATGCAGGGAGATCCATCAGGAAACAACAGGATTTCAGATCGCCATGTGGAAAATGCCGGATTCCTTCGTTTCCAGAATTTCCAGATTGGTTATAATTTCAAAAGTTCTTTCGTAAGCAGACTCGGCATGAATAGCCTGCGCTGTTACGTTTCCGGTTCTAATCTTTTCGTTATTTCTCCTTACAATGACCTCGATCCGGAAGATATTAGCACTCCCATTACATTTAGTGTTGGAGTAAATTTAAATTTTTAACGATTAAAAGGATAGAAAAATGAAAAAGATAAAACTATCATTCGGTCTTTTGTTCATCTTCATGTTTGCACAATTTGCATGTAACGAAGAGACAATTGAACTTCTGCCCATCGGCAACACAGAAGGAACCTACTTTCAGGATGAGAAACATATGGAAGAGGCTATCATGGGCGTTTACCAGAAACTGGCATTCTTTTATGCCTTCCGGGGCGGCCAAAATAATAACTGTGCTCCCATTTGGCATCTGCCAGGCGATGACCTGACCACACTGGCTAATTTCGCATTTGAAGACTTCGTCGGATTAAACGGATCAAGCGGTCAGTTAAGCTTATTCTATAATTTTTCATACCAGCTTATCGCCAGAGCAAATATCATGCTCCAGAAAATTAAAGAAAATGGTGATTTTGCCTATGAAAAACAACCCGAGCTAAAGGATTACCACAAGGGAGAGGCACTTTTCTTAAAAGCCTATACCTATTTTATGCTTTGGAATGTTTTTGGAACAGCACCCCTGGTGCCGGAAAGAATTACCAAAATAGATGATGCTTATCCTCCTAACTCTGAGGGGACACAATTGCTCGACGAAGCTATTAATCATCTGGAAGAAGCCAAATCATTACTTCCTGACAGCTGGTCTGCAGCCTACAAAGGGAGGGTTACTAAAAATTCAGCCCGGGGATTGCGTGGTAAATGCCTTGTGTTCAGAGGATCAGTAAATAATACCGCGGCTGACTTTACTGAGGCTATCACCGAATTCAATGCAATTACCGGTGTCAGCCTGGCAACGAACTACAATCAAAATTTTGATGTGAAGTTTGAGAATAATGTAGAATCATTGTTTGAATACCAGGCCAACTCCTCACCGGGGAATGTGAACCCTTACGTTGGGGGTGCCGGCGGCAATGATGCCTTCTCCGTGATTGGAGAAATCGGACACTATATTGGTATGTTCACCCAGTCTCCCTCATGGATCGGTAATTCTCATTTTACTGCCACTCCATCATTGAGAGGTGCTTATGAAGATGGTGATCCAAGGGTATCCTATATTCTTAAACCAGAATCAGAAGGATTGATCAATGTGATTAAATATGCCAAAAGCACAGCCTGGGCTACTAACGGACAAAGCAACGGAATCAGTACCAATAATCCCCGCATTCTTCGCTATGCTGATGTACTTCTGCTGAAAGCTGAAGCGATTGTACGCTCTGGCGGAAGTTTAAATGATGCCATCGAATTAATAAACGAAGTCCGTGAACGCGCCAGAAACTCTACTGAAACAGGAGGCCCTGCTGCTGTACCAGCCGACAGAAATGTTGCCGAAACAAATACTGCAACTGTTCTGGAATGGATTTTTGAAGAACGCCGCCTGGAACTGGCATTCGAGGAAGGACACCGCTGGTGGGATCTACGTCGCCGCCATATCGCCGGAGAAATCGACCTAAAAAACTGGAACTTCGATTCCCGCTTAATTACATTTAACTTCAAAGACTATAACGTAAACTTCCCGCTTCCGGATAACGAAGTGGTGGAAAATCCAAACATGGACCAAAACGAAGGTTATTAAACGCTTTATTTTTTTACTAAAGGCCCTTTTCGAAGGGCCTTTTTTATTTTTGCCAAAAACGATTAACTCATGAAACAGAAACCTATTCTACTATTGATCCTGTTTTTGTCAATCAACTGCATGGGTTGGTCTCAACTCACCTGGCTGAAATGGGATACTGAAACGTTGGGATACCATGCCATTCAAGTCAACCCAGCAGAC
>JAQVON010000117.1 GCA_028702595.1 Mariniphaga sp.
TTGACCATCCACTGATCATCACGCTGCATAAAGTCAATTTTTATTCCTTTTACACCCCATGCTTCAAACTGGTCAAGTGCTTTTTCAAGCTGATCATCGAGTGCTTTCCAAACTACCCATAAGATAGTGCCAACGTTTCTATCTTTCCCGTAATTCACCAACTCCTGAACATCGATTTCATCTTTTACTTTCATAATATCTTCCAGGTGATACCACCCTTCATCAAGAATGATATATTCCAGGCCATATTGAGAAGCAAAATCAATATAATATTTATAGGTTTGGTTATTTACTCCCGATTCGAAATCCACGCCATAAATATTCAATGCATTCCACCAATCCCATGCTACTTTTCCTGGTTTGATCCAACCGGCATCTTCCAATGCACATTCCGGAGCCAGTTTGTAGATCATTTCCGATTCCACCAGTTGTTTATCCTCATCAACGATAACCATTACCCTCCAGGGGAAACTTTTTGGCCCCTCCAGTTCAGCAATATAATTGGCATATCGAACCGGTTCCACATCGCGGTCTGTTCGTTGTCTTTCTTCCAGTACCACTCCCGGAAACTTGCCAGCCAGCCTGTAAGGATGATCATGGCAGCCCTGTAAAAACATTCCGGCATAATCAGTAACCAAATCCGATTCAGAAATATATACCTTTACATCATCACCACAATCCACTAATAAACCGGTTGATGCAAACCGATCTGCAGAAATCTCAGATAGTTTTACATCCAGGTAGGAACGTTCCTGATGGGTAAACATGCTTTCTTCCTCCGGAAACCAGACTTTATGGTCACCCGTAAAAGTAAACGTTGCCTGCTCATTCATCACTTTGAGCGGCCCTGACCGCAATACTTCCCAACGGTAGGCCACTCCATCGTCGTAAGCCCTGAAATACAGATTGTACCCCTTGAAAGATAGAGTCAACTGGTTATATACATCCGGTATGGTGGAGTTCTTCCGGGCAACTACCGGTAAAATTTCATCATTCACAGAAATGATCTTATCCTTTCTTACCCTTGAATTTACACCAAGAACCTCATCATCAAGAGACAACGATATGGGTGAAGCAGCAATAACCTCCCTGTTATGCAGAAAAACAGAATAAAGCACGGCATCTTCAACCGAGACCTTCACCTGAAGGCGACCCGAAGGAGATTGAACGGTATATTCCCTGGCATACATCTGTGGAATGAATAAAATGAAAAAGAAAAATACAGCAAAATTTTTCATGAGAATAATATTAAGTTAATACAATGTATTCTAGGCGATTACAAAATATGCTCGTTTCATCACAATCCAATAAATTAATTGTGCCGAAATTTAGCAAGAAATTTTATTCTAATAAAATTTATTTATTGCGTTGTAATTTAAGCAAATAAAAGGATCCAATGAATTACGGAACAAAAATATTCAGAAAACCAGAATGGAACGGGCGCTTTTTCTGTTTTTCACCTATCTTTAAGCCGGAAATTTGAAAACTCAGCTAAAATGGTGAAGAAAATTTACATCCTAGTATTCTTCATGATCCTTGTAAGTTATACCTGGGCTCAACGTTTTGAAGGTGGTGTGCTGGCCGGATTTAATGCCACACAGGTGGAGGGTGATTATTTTAAAGGATTCAACAAGCCCGGTATCCTGGCCGGATTCTTTGTGCAAACCGATCTGGCACCAGCCATATTTGCAGGAATGGAAATTAAATACACACAAAAAGGATCCCGAAAGCGCATAAAACCCAAAGATCCTGATCCTGAGAAGTACATCATGCGCCTAGGATATGTTGATGTTCCTCTGTTTGCCGGATTTCGCACCAACGACCGCGGGTCAATTCTGGCGGGAGTTTCTATAGGATATCTGATTCATGACAAGGAACTTGATGAATACGGAGAGTTTCCTCCGGAAGATCAACATCCTTTTAATAACCTGGACATCCAGCCATTTTTGGGCTTTCAGTTTGATATGCTCGACCAGGTCACACTGGATCTTCGATTTGCCCTGTCTGTGCTGCCCATCCGCGGACAACCGGGTGATAACAACCTTGATTATTCGTGGTACTGGCGCGACAATCAATTCAACAACGTCATTTCTTTGGCGCTCTATTACAATTTTTCCAGGTAAGCCTGTATTTGTCAGATTTCTTTCACAATAAATCAGCAAAAGCGAGGGTGGCAATGCTTACTCTGGCACCCGTTACCTTTAAAATTTCATGTGCGCACGCCTCAAGGGTTGAGCCGGTAGTAACGACATCATCCACCAGCAGGATATGCCTGTTTTGAAAAGTCCTGGGTTGAGTAACCTTAAAAATTCCTTTTACATTTTGCCATCGTCCAAAACGGTCTTTACGGGTTTGAGTGGCTGTATGGGTTATTCGCTGCAGGCTTCCCAAACTAACAGGCCTGTTCAACCGGTCTGAAATACCTCGTGCAATCCATTCACTCTGATTGTATCCGCGTAATTTTTCCTTTTGGGGATGCAATGGAACAGGTACAAGCAAATCAATGGATTTAAAAAATCTGGATCCGGCCAGACTATTGCCAAACCTTATCCCGGCTTCGAATCCTAATTCCTTTAATCCCTTATACTTAATATAATGAACGAGTTGCTGGTACCGGCTTCCTTTCCGGTAAAAAAAATAAGAAGTGGCAAATTCAACCGGAACCCTCCCCCAAAATAGCTGTCCTACTTTGTTCTGTTTATCCAGGTGGTAACGACTAACCGGCAAATCAAACCAGCACTTCGAACATAAATATTTCTCCTGAGAAACCAATCTCCCGCCACAAGTAATACACAGGGAAGGATAGAATAATTCAATCAAATCACTTATGGGAATTAACATCTTCGTTTGTGTTAAAAATTAATCATGCTTGTTTCATGAAGTGCAATTTAAAAAAAATTTCTTCCCCTTCATGATAAGTTATTTCCCATGAAAACAATTTCTGAATTTACTCATCTACGCTAAATCCGCCATTTGCATTCCAAATAAAATTTACAGAAAAAACAAACAAATGGGTTGACTAGTTAAAGTCAACATTAAAATAACAGGTTAGTTTGCATTTATTTGACTTTTCAAATCTAAAATTTACTTATTTTGTTCACCGGGAAAAACGGGAAAATCCAATAAAAATAAAAGATATAAAAAACCGGAGAAATGGAAAAATCAGACTGGCAGAATTTAGGGTTTGGATATTGTGACACAGATTACAATATACGTTGTTATTATCGGGATGGAGCTTGGGGGGAGTTGGAAATAAGTTCATCCAATATAATCAACCTGCACATGGCAGCTACTGCTTTACATTACGGACAGGAAGCATTTGAAGGGCTAAAGGCATTTAAGGGGAAAGATGGCAAAACCCGTATCTTTCGCATGAAGGAAAATGCATTACGCATGCAAAGCTCTTCTGATGGTATTTTGATGGCTGGTTTTCCTGTTGAAAAATTCATGGAAGCAGTCCGGTTAGTTGTAAAAATGAATAAACGGTTTATCCCCCCCTATGAAAGCGGAGCATCTCTGTATATTCGTCCTTTACTTATAGGCACCAGTCCGGAGATTGGTGTTAAACCTGCCAGTGAGTACCTGTTTATTGTTTTCGTCATGCCTGTTGGCCCCTATTTCCCGGAAGGATTTAAACCAACTGATCTGGTGATTATGAGGGATTATGACAGAACTGCTCCATTGGGAACAGGGAAATATAAAGTAGGAGGAAATTATGCTGCAAGTATGAATGCCGGGAAGCTGGCGAAAAAACAGGGCTTTTCTGCCGTTTTATACCTCGACAGTAAAGAGAAGAAATATATCGATGAATGTGGACCGGCAAATTTCTTTGGGATAAAAAATAATACCTACATCACTCCTCTTTCCGAATCAATCCTCCCCTCCATAACCAACAAAAGCCTGATGGTGCTGGCTGAAGAGATGGGACTCAAGGTTGAAAAACGAAAAGTATTATACGATGAACTTCCTGAATTCGAAGAAATTGGCGCATGTGGTACAGCAGCAGTCATTTCTCCAATCAAAGGAATCTATGATGTCGACAAAGATAAATGGTTCAGGTATGGGGATGAACCCGGGAAATGGTCGGTAAAACTATACAATAAATTGCGGGCTATTCAATACGGAGACGAGCCGGACAAGTACCACTGGACCGATATTGTTGAATGAAATTAGGAATTTACTCCTGTTGCACTTTCAATAGTGTGTTTTGTCTGTTTTATCATTCCATTTCTTGAAAACATTCAAAGCTTCTGCCCGCATGATTTCGGAAAATTCAATTTGCCGGTCGGCTGGTTTTTTCTGCATTTCAACAGAAATAAAATGATCATCAAATAAAATGTCTGCTGCATCCTTCCGGGTGCAGGCAAAATACACTTTTTGCAAACGAGCCCAGTATATTGCTGCCATGCACATGGGGCAAGGCTCACAGGAGGTGTAAATAACACACCCGGTTAACTGAAAAGAATTCAATTTTTTACAAGCTTTCCTGATGACTTCCACTTCAGCATGAGCAGTGGGGTCATTTTCGGCAATAACACGATTATAACCTTCAGCCACTATTTTATCCCCTTTGACTATTACTGCGCCAAAAGGTCCGCCCGAACCCTGATTCATCCCTTCCTGGGCAAGATCTATCGCCCTTTGCATGAAATATTTATCTTTTTTTGTCATAAACAGGTAGTCTTATTATTCAAAAATGAATATCGCCTGAACAAAAATAATTATATATTTGGGCTGGTCAAGCCTCTTTCTGTTCTAAAATTTTATATCCGGTAACCATCAAATGACCACAAAAATAATTCTAAAAGTAAAAAAATTAATTCTAAAAATATGAACTTAAATTTCCCGCAAAAAAACCGGCTGCAAATAGCCTCCTTATTGGGATTATTAATCCTATTCATTCTTTCCGGCTGCAAAACATATCCTGAATCATCCGCTCAACTGAGTATTCAGGAAGACCAAACCTATCAAACCATGGAAGGATTTGGCGCGTTCAATACCCTCTCATTTTGGGATCATGCTACCTACGAGGAGAAATATGACCTGCTAGCCCACGACATGGGACTATCAATCATGCGTTTTGAACTGCCTCCCACTTTTCAGGAGGAAAAAGGCGGGGATTATAATATGAATGGGAAGGTTTTTGGAGGTCCTGATCTACAACAGAACTTTAAAGATGTACGTGAGCTAAACAAAAGAGGTGTTGAAAAATTTATTGCCACAGTTTGGAGCCCACCAGCCTGGATGAAAACGTTAAACCGGCAGGGAGAAGGGCCAACAACCAATTACGGAGGAAACCTGAGAGAAGATGCACGGGAAGATTTTGCTACCTACCTGGCAGCCTATTGCCGGGCTTTCAAAGATGAAACCGGAGTTGAACTTTATGCTCTGGGAATACAAAATGAACCAGAGTTTGCTCAACCTTTCAATTCATGTGTATACAATCCGGAACAACTTAGAGAAGCCTTGAGGTATATAGGAAGAAAATTCCGGAAAGAAGGGATTAAAACAAAAATATATCTACCTGAAGCCCTGCCTTCCCAAAGGCACGTTGAAGACTTCTTTAATGCTGTAAATGAGGACGAAGAGACTAAAAACTATGCAGATATCTTTGCCATACACAACTATGACAAAGACGGGATGAGTGTAGGAGGTGCCGCCTCAAAACAGTGGGCCAGGTATGCTGAAGTGGCAGCTTCCGTTCAACCAGCCAAACAGCTCTGGATGACAGAAACTTCCGGACATAAAAACAATTGGGAAGGAGCCATGCTGCTCGCTGCAAACATATACAACGCGATAAACTATGGAAATATTAATGCCTGGGTCTGGTGGGCTATCTCTGACAGAAAAAGGTCTGAAGTATACGGACTAATCATAGATGGCGAACCTACCGGACGTTATTACACTTCCAAGCACTTTTACCGGTATATCAGACCAGGAGCCATCAGAACCGAAGCCGGATCAGACCATCCCGATGTGCTTGCCCTGGCATTTAAAAATTCAGGAAACTATAAGATGGTTAGCGTTCTGATCAATAAAGGTAAAACCGATGAAGTGATTCAGCTTCCTAAAATTGGAAACACCAAAACTTGTGAGGCATTTTTATCGTCCGGAAATGTAAAATTCGAATCCCAAATTATCAATAGGTCCAGGCGAATTTCTTTACCTTCAAACAGCATCATGACAGTGGTTTGGGAATAATTTAAAACATGACTGATTTTTTACAA
>JAQVON010000050.1 GCA_028702595.1 Mariniphaga sp.
TTATGTGAATTCATACATGTATGCTGTTGATCAGGTAAACAATGTGATCAGCGGAGCTACAGCACAAACCTTGCTGAACGACTTCCTGAACAACCTGATCCCGTCATTCGGGGCAACATTAACCGTGATGGATAAAGAGGGTGTTGAAAAAACTTCAGGCGACCTGGACGACGGTGATGTGCTGATCGTTACATCAGTCGACGGAAAATTCCACACAGAGTATACCCTTGACCTTATCCTGGACAGCACAGGAGAAATATCCAAATCAGGGATTAATCTCTATCCGAATCCAACCGATGGAAGAATCCAGGTAAGCGGTCTGACCCCGGGCGGAAGGATCCAGGTATTCAACTCCATGGGTGCTGCCATTCGCGACATGAACGTATCCGGATCAATGGAAGCCGTTTCTCTGGATGATCAACCAGCTGGTATGTACCTCATATTGGTAAGTGATACTGAAAAACTGATTGGCCGTTACAAAGTGATAAGAAGATAGTTTTACAACATCTAACGGACTTTCATTTTCATCAAGAGGCTGCTTAAATTTTTAAACAGCCTCTTTTCCTTTTCATTTTCTTGAAACACAGTAACTGACTATTACCTCTAATAGTTATCTGTTACTCTGATGAAAACGAATACTATGTTTTCTAAGTATTAAAAAAAATAAAAAAAAAATAGGATCGAGTTAATATTTTGCTTAACTTAGTGCGTAAAGCACAATAATAATATGCGTTATCATGAAAATATTAAAAAATGGGAATAAACTTCTCAACAGGCAGGAAGAACCTCATCGGATAGGTGTTTTTGGTGTTGGCTTTGACAAATATTGGGGACAGTTTCCCGGATTGTATGAAGAGTTGATGCAAAAACACGGTGTTTTACTGAACAAGTTGTCAACAAAAGGAGCGACCATAATAGATTTTGGCATGGTTGACAATCCAAAAAAGGCCTATACGGTAGTAAAACAACTTGAAGCGGCCAATCTGGATCTGGTTTTTTGCAACATGCTTACCTATGCCACATCAGGCACATTTGGCATCATCATCAAAACGCTGTCGATACCTATAGTACTGGTAGCTCTTCAGCCACTGCATGCATTGGATTATTCCAAAGCCTCTATTTTCATGCAGCTTTGTAACGATGATATCTGTTCTCTTCCTGAATTCGCGGGAGTTGCTGTCAGGATGGGAAAGAAAGTACCCGACATGATCATCGGGACATTACATAATGATCCGGAAGCCGACAAACAGCTGGATGAGTATTGCCGGATTGCACGCGTGTTGCACGACCTTAAAAATGCTCATTTGGGGCACCTGGGACATCCCATCAACGCCATGCTCGACATGCATACCGATGCCACCATGCTCACTTCAGCATTTGGAAGTCACATCGTTTCGTGTGAAGCAAACGAACTTTTCAGCTGTTATTCAAAAGTGACAGAGGAGGAGGTTCATTCATTTGAAAAACTGATCCTCGATTTTTTTGATACTCCCGATCCGGTATCCGATCCGGTTACGATGAAACTCAAAAAAGAGGATCTCTACATTGCAGCCAAAGTTTGTGCTGCATTGGTGCGGTTCGTTGAAGAGAAAAAGCTCGACGGACTTGCTTATTACTATGACGGACCTGAAAACAGTGAATTACAAACTGTACTTTCCAACTTAATTGTTGGTAATTCGCTGCTGAACTCCGATGGTTTTCCCATGTGTGGGGAATCAGACCTGAAAACGCTGGTTGCCATACTTATTTTGAATCGTCTCGGTATCGGTGGCAGTTTTGCCGAATTTCATCCGATAGATTTTCATGAGGGGTTTGTTTTGGTGGGGCATGACGGGCCACATAACATTTCCATTGCCGAGGGGAAACCTGTGTTGAGAAGTCTGAAAACATACCATGGAAAACCGGGAAGTGGTGCCGGAGTTGAATTTAAGATCAAGGAAGGCCCCATTACGATGCTATCTATTAATTCTACTTATGATGGAAAATTCAAATTCATCATTGCTGAAGGGGAATCGGTAAAAGGCCCCATTCCCCCCACCGGAAATACCAATACCCGGGGATTCTTTAAACCTGACGTCAAAACATTCCTTACCCGCTGGATCAAGGAAGGCCCTACCCACCATTTCTCTTTAGGAATAGGGCATCACGCGTCTGCAATTATGAAAATTGCAGATTATTTGAATATTGAATCGGTATTGATCGATTCAGACTGATAAAGTCTATTAAACAATTTCAAATTAGAGTTATGAATTCCTATCAAACCAATTTACCCCTGAAAAGGAATGCCCTTTTCCAGGGGTTTATTTTTATGTCTCTTTTAACTATTTTTTTTTCTACTGCAGCTATAACTGACCCCACCAATCAACTAGCTGCAGCAGAGCAGTTGAGAACTGTTTCAGGACAGGTACTCAACGCCGATGGAACTTCATTGCCCGGAGTTAGTGTTTCCATCAGGGGAACAACTCAGGGCGCAATAACTAATGCTGAAGGGAATTATACATTATATAATATTCCCGATAATGCTATTTTGGTTTTTTCTTTTGTGGGAATGAAAACCCAGGAAATAGCTATTGGAAGCAGAACTGTTATCAACGTGACGATGGAAAGTGCAACCATTGGGATTGAGGAGGTCGTTGCAGTTGGTTATGGTACACAAAGAAGAAAAGATGTAACCGGAGCGATATCCAGGGTGTCGGGTGATGATATTATTCAGCCGTCTACCCTGAGTTTCGATCAAATGATCCAGGGAAAAATCGCCGGGGTTACGGTTACACAAACTACAGGAGCCCCGGGAGGAAACGTGAACGTTGTGGTTCGCGGATTAAGCTCAATCACCGGAGGAAACCAGCCACTGTATGTGGTTGATGGTTACCCTATCGGATCTGGTGGAGGAGGCTCAAACTTTTCAACCTATGGCTATGAAATGTTTACTGCCGACCGAATGGCTAAAACGGTCACCAATAGAATTAATCCCCTGGCATCCATTAATCCGGCAGATATTGAATCCATTGAAATACTGAAAGATGCTTCTGCAACCGCCATTTACGGTTCCAGAGGTGCAAACGGAGTAGTACTGGTAACTACGAAAAAAGGAACGATTGGAAAATCCCAGATTAATGTGGATGTTTCATATGGAATCCAGGAAATTGCTCATAAGCTGGATCTGATGAATTCCAGGGAATATGCACAATATGTTGCTGAAGGACGGGATAATGCCTGGGTCTATCTGGGGGGAAACATTGATGACCCCAACGAAGTCAGAGGCGGAAGTCAAAAAGTCCGGCCGGAATTCAGAAATCCGGAATCAATTACCGTGAATTCCGACTGGCAGGATGTAATATTCCGGACTGCTCCGGTACAGAACTACCAGGTTTCTTCAACCTTAGGAACTGAAAACACCAAGTTTTACATTTCCGGCGGATACTTTAACCAGGAGGGAATTATTCTGACTTCCGACTACCAACGATTCAGCCTCAGAACCAATATCGATTCAAAAATTTCCAGCAGAATCCATGTCGGAACCTCACTGATGGGATCGTACGGGTATGGAAGATGGCCCGTGACAGAAGGACACTATGGGCAGACCGGTGTGTTGACCATGGTGGCAGCAGCAGCTCCTACCATCCCGGTTTATGACGAAAATGGCAAACCTTACTTCGACCGGCAGGACATGACCGACGGGTTAGGCTGGCTGGCTAATCCGCTGGATGTACTCGAAGGATACTCTGACAAAAGAAAAGCTGCCAATATTCTGATGAACAACTATGTCGAATATAAAATCATTGAAGGATTGACACTGAGATCTTCCATTGGAGTCAAATACGATGATACAACCATCAAATTATTCCGAACCTCGGCAGTGCCAAGAGAAACAACCCTTAATTTTCCGGCAACAGGGGCAGCAACAAAATATGAAACACTCAACTGGCTGAATGAAAATACACTAAATTTCAAACACTTATTCAAAGATAAACATCTGGTAGATCTCCTGATTGGTATCTCCGAACAAAAAGAAAGTTACGACAGGTTATCGGCCGGTGCAGCTGAGTTTCCAACGGAATATGTTCCGTATATTTCTGCAGGGATTGTCAGCTCTGGTACCCATCAGCTGTCGGAATGGTCCATGGTATCCTTGATTTCCAGGTTCCAATATTCTTTTAACGACAGGTATATGATCACGGCTACACTGAGAAGAGATGGCAGCTCACGGTTTGGAAAAAATAACAAATGGGGTACATTCCCTTCGATATCGTTGGGATACAATATCTCAGAAGAATCCTTTATGCAATCGCTTGATTTCATCCAAACCATGAAGCTGAGAGCCAGCTACGGAGTTGCCGGAAATAACCAGATAGGTAATTATGCACATATTGCTTTGCTGCAACCATCAAATTATATAGAAAACAACACCAAAGTGATTGGCCTTGTTCCGAGTACCTTATCCAATGACGACCTGACCTGGGAAAAATCGAAGCAGATGAACCTGGGCATGGATTTGTCACTTCTCGCCGGTAGAATTTCACTCAATGCCGATGTGTATAAAGATCATAAGGTGGATCTTCTTCTGCAGGCGAAGCTTCCGTCAGCTTCCGGCTTCCCGAGTGCGATGTTGAATGTTGGAGAAATTGAAAACAAAGGAATAGAACTGAATTTAAATACACAGAACATAAAAACCCGTAATTTCATGTGGAATAGCAATATTACATTCAGTTCAAATAAAAACAAAGTGTTGAAGTTGACCACTGAAGGGGAAAGGATCACGATCAATTCTTCTCAGGTTGCCCAGGCTGGATATCCCATATCCAGTTATTACCTTCTCCATACGACAGGCGTATTCATGAATGCTCAGGAATTGGAAGGGGCTCCCAAAATTCATCCCAACAATGTGCCGGGTGATCTAAAATTTGAAGATTACAAGCCGGATGGAAAGATTGATTTAAATGACCGGTATATTGTTGGAGACCCCTGGCCCGATTTCATCTGGGGTTTCAATAACAGTTTTACTTATGGCAATTTAACCTTAAGTGTTTCTCTGAATGGATCCCGGGGAGGATACAATCTACTTACGCAAAATGTGAACTCAGCCGGTGTTCAGAACCAGATCAAGGTGGGAGAAAGATGGAGGTCGGAGGATAATCCGGGAGACGGCAAAAGACCCAGGGCTATCCGGAACAATTATGCTTACGGATTTGGAACCAATTCCGACCTGAACCTTTTTGATAACTCCTATACCAGGATCAAAAATGTGAACCTGATGTACAGGCTGCCCCAGAATCTGGCATCCAAATTAACATTTTCAGGATTGCAAATCTACCTGGATATAGCTAACCTGTACACATTTACCGATTATCCGGGATTCGATCCGGAATCCTATGCCGGAGGAGATAATATTGTAGGTACTGGAGAGGATAACTTAACCTATCCGCTGTCCCGCACCATTACTTTGGGAATAAAAGCAACCTTTTAACACTTAAATAATTGTCAAGATGAAACAAAAATTAATATATATTATCCTGATGTTTTCTCTTTTCTCCTGTGATGATTTTATCACATTGCAACCAGAAGACACGATCAACGAAGGGATGTTTTTTAAAACCTCTGACGATTATGAAACTGCATTGATTGGTATTTATTCAGGGCTTCAAAGCATACATGGGGGAAGCAATCTCATGTATATCTCAGAACTGATGTCCGATAATCATACCATCTGGTGGACATCTCCAACTACCAATGAAATGGAATGCAATGAAGCGAATATTACCACGACCAATGGTTTTGTAAATTCTGTATGGACCGTTTGTTATGCGGGCATATCCAGGTGCAACAATATCCTGACCAGAATTGACCAGGCAAACTTTAGCGATGCACTGAAATCGCAATATAAAGGTGAGGCCTTATTTTTAAGGGCATATTTTTATTTTTACCTGGTACGGCTGTTTGGTGATATACCTTTAATAGAAGTAGCTTTCAGAAGTCCTGCTGAAATTGCTGATTTTGATATGACAAGAAAACCTGTCCAGGTTATTTATCAGCGAATTATCAATGATCTGAAGGATGCCGATAATCTCCTGAAGAATGTAAGCGGATTAAGCAAGTCGAAAGCATCTGCCGGTGCAGTAAAAGCCTTGCTGGGGAAAGTTTATCTCACCCAAAAAGAGTATGCAGCGGCATCGGAGGTTTTAAGCAGCGTTATGGGGATGAATTATGCATTGCTGACTGATTATAGTAAATTGTTTTCAGTAGGAAATAATCAGTTAGCGGAATCTATTTTTGAAGTGAATTTTTTATCCGGAAATATTGGGGAAGGAAATTCGTACTCCACCATATTTAATCCGGGAATTTTCAACATGGACATCTTTCCCGGCGGTATGATCGGGCATGGAACGATTGTACCAACCCGCGATTTTGCCAATGCATACGAAAAAAATGATCTCAGAAGATGGGCCATCCTGGATTCTATTAAATTAACAGACGGAACCTATCAACATGACCTGGGAGCACGAAAGTTTGTAGATTTTACCACAGGTATTTCGGGTGATGGCGGCGTTAATTTCACTGCCCTGCGCTATGCCGATGTATTGCTGATGAAGGCAGAAGCACTGAATGAGATAGGATTTGAGGCCGACGGAGAAGCATTTGATCTGCTCAACCAGGTTCGCTCACGTGCCGGATTGCCGGATAAGACAGCAAATAATCCTGTCGACAGTCTGAAAGTAGCCAACCAAATCGATTTCCGGTTAGCCATTGAAAAAGAACGCCGGGTTGAGTTTGTTTTTGAACAACAAAGATGGTTCGATCTGATCAGAACAGGACGGGCTCTTACCGTAGTGAATAATTACTTTAAAAATGCAGGATTGAATTTTACGCTGGAGGAATATGAGTTGCTATTGCCTATTCCGCAAGCGGAAAGAGATGTGACTCCGGAATTAGGACAAAATACCGGATACTAATGAAAGAAACAGTTACCCTGAAGGTTCAGGGTAACTGTTTCTTAATAATTTAGGACTAAATTGAAAAGACGAATTATGACAACACGATTGGTTATTGCTTTTTTGCTGGTTTCGGTAATTATTTCTGCAGAATCACAAAATGTGATATGGCATGAAGGTGAGGATTTCGCTGGTGCTGACACAAATGTTGAACAAAAAATCGGTACCAGAGATTTCGCCTCAGGAAGTTTAGCTCTTAACGGCACCGGTATTGGCGGATCAGGTGTTGGAACTTTTAGCGCCATAGGAAGGAGTGCTGGTTTCCTGCTGGA
The DNA here is from genome assembly GCA_028702595.1 of Mariniphaga sp. Taxonomy (GTDB): domain Bacteria; phylum Bacteroidota; class Bacteroidia; order Bacteroidales; family Prolixibacteraceae; genus Mariniphaga. Next base: position 7,262 of record JAQVON010000050.1, read on the forward strand.
TATTCCAACTCACATTCCCGATGCAAAAATCATATTTCGTTATGCACGCCTTCAATGGCGTGAAACCATGGTACCGGCTGAATTCACCTGTGTGATCAGGAATGCCGGGAAAACGCATAGTTTCGACCTGGTGTTTACCGACACAAAAGGCTGGGGAGCAAACGGCCCCTCTGAATGGAAAATTGTTGAGGCAGGAATAGGTGAACTGCAAAAAGGACCGGCAGAAATAAAGCTGACTGTTAACTCGAAGGATGGCGATATAACACTTGACGGTTTCTTTATTGCCCCTTCTGATATTACCATTTCTGAAAATGAATTCAAGGAGCTCAGCCGAATCAAGATCGATAATTCAGGATATATTGGAATCAACCTGCCTTTTTCGGCTATAGAACAGCATGATTTCAAAGATTTTGACATCATTCTGAGATCGTTTAACAAAAAAACCTGGGTAGTTGCTGCATTGCTTATTCATGAGAAAGATAAATCGATCACCTCCTTACTTGATAAGGTCTCTGTTCCGGTGGAAGGCTACAGAAAACTGAACATCAACCCTGAATCAATGAAAGACCTTAACGATGGGGAATACACCCTGTTGATTTCTTTCGACAACGACAGAGACAGTCTTACCTTCCCTTTCATCGTCCTGGGAAATACAGTAATTGAGGCAGAGAAAAAGAAAACGGAATACAGGAATTTCGTTGCGGAAAATGAAAAGAAAACAGATTCTGTGTGGCAGACAGTTATTGATGACATTAAATACGCCAGTGATTATATTGAAAACACCATTGGTTATTTAAGGTCAAAAAGCGGGTACGCAGGAGAAACCGAGAGGAAAAAGGCTTTAACGTATTTTGAGAAAGCCAGGAATCGTTCAGCCCGGACTTTTGCAGCCGATCTGATCAGCATCATGAACCAGACCAACGAAACCATCAAAAGAATGAAAAACAAGATGCACCCATATACTGGCAGACCGGGCGATATAAGAAGGGCATTCGTTTCTGCCGCAACCGGCAAACTCGAACCTTACAGGATCTATATTCCTACATCTTATGATCAAAAAGAGAAAATTCCGGTAATGCTAGTGCTTCACGGTGGCGGAGGAGATGAAAACTATTACCCTGACATGGATGGAGGGAAAATCCGTGAAATCATGGAGAAAGAGGGAATTATCATGGTATCGCCAAGGGCAACCAGCTGGTATACCGGAGATGGAGCAAAGGATATGGTACAACTCATGGATCTGGTATTGCAGGAATATCCTAAAGCTGATAAATCGCAACTTTACAGCACTGGTGTTTCAGCAGGAGGATTCGGAACCTACAACCTGGCCATTGAATATCCCGGCTTGTTCTCCGCTGTTGCCTGTGTTTCCGGATCATCAAGGAACCTGAATAAAATAGAGAACCTGAAAAATACTCCTATTCTGATCATCCATGGAGGTTCAGACCCGGTGGTATCAATAGAAAACGCCTTGACGACATCAGCAAAATTAAAGGAACTGGGATATCCGCATGAGCTTAAAGTGTATCCGATCTATGGACATGATTACCATGCCGAGGAGTATATGAATTATACACTGGATTTTATTAAGAGAAACAAAAAATAATTAGTTGAATGAAAAAAACACTATTCTTTGCCACAGTACTTCTGTTTTGTTTTGCTGCAAACCCCGGTATTGCCCAGGAATTTAGGGAAATGCCGATGCCAATTAATTACCAGGAATCGGCTGATTACAGGTGGCTGCAAAAGCCTGTTCTTGAATCCCGTTTATTGAGTGACATGGAAAAACCGGATAACTGGACCCATCACGGTCTTGGTGAAATGTCCTTTACCAAAGAGCGGGCAAAAGACGGGAACCAGTCTGTCCGACTTACGTTTCCCACAGTGCGGGAGGATAATCCTGCTGCAGGTGGTGGTGCAGGAGTAAGATTCAATGTTGGAGGGGAAGACTGGAGCAGTTACAACCGGATTTCATTCTGGGTTTACCCTACCCAACCCGGATTTCCGACAAATAGAATTATTATTTTTTTGCATAATGACGGAGCAGTCAAGGTTCCCGACATGTACCGCAGAGACGGTGCAAATTTTGTCCAGATCAAACCCAACCAGTGGAATCACGTGGTTTGGGAAATTGAAAACCTGGCCCGGGATAAGGTGACGGCTGTTGAATTTGCTTACCACACAGGAAGCCGCCCACCAGGGGGAGCAAAAACAGCCTGGCTTGACATCGATCAACTGGAACTCCAAAAAGTACAGGCCGATCATTACGAAGGATGGGATGTTGCCCCGGGGGAGATCTCATTCAGTCCTTTTTATAAACCCGGGTTGCCCAAATCGGCCATTGCAAGCAATCTGACTGCAAAGCAATTCTCGGTAATCCAAACGATGACAGGACAAGTCTCCCTGACCAAGCCGGTGGAAACCATACAGACTGCCCTGGGGGAATACCAGATGATGGATTTTTCAGAAATACAGGAACCCGGCAGTTACTTTATTGCTGCAGGAGAAAACAAAACGAAACCCTTCACCATTGATCATCATGGCTGGTCCGAAACCGTATGGAAGATTATCAACTTCATGTACTGTGAACGATGTGGCATGAGCATACCCGGAATTCATGGTCCCTGTCACAACGATCTGATCTATGAACATGGCGATAAAAAAATAATCGTAAACGGGGGATGGCACGATGCCGGTGACCTGTCGCAGATGATTGCCCACACCTCCCCCATTGTGTATTCAATGTTTGACGTGGCTGAAAAGGTTAAAGACACCCATCCTTCCCTGTATAAACGCCTCATCGAAGAGGCCAGGTGGGGACTCGACTATATATTGAAAACACGTTTCGGCGATGGGTACAGAGTAACTAACCGGGGCATAGGGGCCTGGACAGACGGGATCATTGGTACAGGTGACGACCGCGTCTACCAGGCACAAAATACACCCTTCGAAAACTTCATCGCAGCAGCTGCAGAAGTTTCAGCATGGAAATCCTTAAAAGATTCAGATCCGCTCCTGGCTAACCTTTGTTTGATGAATGCCGGGGAAGACTGGCAATTTGCTGTTGAACAAGTAGATATACTAAATGTTGATATTGCCGGAATCGGTGGAATGACTTCGGCAGACCTGTACAGTGCAACGGGCAAACAAGAATACCTGGATAAGGCTGTTGAATTTGCCGATTGCCTGGTAAATAGTCAGGAAAAAACATATCCCGACTGGGATATACCACTTACCGGTTTTTTATACAAAGACCCTGAAAAATCACAAATTATTCGTTACAATCCCCGTTCCCAGATGCACCTTCCGGTGATGACCCTGGTGAAGCTCTGCAATGAGCTGCCTGACCATCCCGACTGGATGAACTGGTATTCAACAGTTGTCAGGTATTCAGAATACCTGAAATCAGCAGCCCGGTATACCGAACCCTATGGCATGATCCCTGCTTCCATTTATGCACTGGATGAAACGCATCATCCGGGTATCTATTCAAACCAGGAAAACATTTACAAATATGAGCAGCACGAAAAGAAGGTACCACAATATGCAGAACAGGTAACCAAGGGGGTCAGGCTCGATGAAAACCATTACCTGAAACGGTTTCCCGTATGGTACAGCCACCGTGGAAATTTCGGCATTATCCTGGCTGAAGGAAAAGCTCTGACCGAGGCAGCACATTTGAGAAAAGACCTGGAATCGTTATATCTCGGGGAAAAGCAACTGGAATGGATTCTCGGAAGAAATCCATTTTGCCAAAGCACTATGTATGGCGAAGGGTATAACTATGCACCCCAGTATTCCCCTGCATCCGGTGATATGGCAGGTACCCTTCCGGTAGGGATCCGTACACGCGCCAACAACGACGACCCCTACTGGCCTCCTGCCATCTGTTATAACTTTAAAGAGGTGTGGGTTGAACCTGTCGCTAAATACCTCTGGATCATCGAAGATATAGCCGGCCCGGCACAGGTTACCGGACAGGTAAAAGCAGGATCAGTGGAATATGTATCCTTCACCCATACAAAAACAAAAAAGAAATCCAACATAAAAGTGGACAAGCACAACGGCTGGTTTCAAACAGAATTGCCTGAAGGGAATTATGTTGTTGCCTGTGATAACAGGGAGAAAACAGTAACGCTGATGCCTGGAAAAAATACACCTGTTGATTTTTCAAAAGGAGTAGAATTCCAGCTTTTCAAAGAGTCGAATCAAAACAAAGTCAAAATTTCTGCGCAGGTAACGGGAATGGGAAAAACCAGCCTAGAGATCCGTACAGATAACTTAAAAATAAAAGATCCCGTCAAAACCCTGGAAATAGTAAACGGGGAAAAACAAACCATAACCTGGGAAGCAGAAATGATCCAACCGAACAGTCCGTGGGTTGCCGTCGTAATTCCGGATAATAACATGCTGAAAATGAAAGAAATTATTGAATTCAGATAAAAACAAGTCTGCATAAAAAATAAGAACAGTACTTTTATAAAAAATAAACGACCAGAAATGAAACGAAAAGGACTGGTTTTTAAAACCATTTTTATTTTAATCCTCTGCACCCTGGAAGTTTTTTCAAACAATCCGGTGTTGAAAGCTGGGATTTCAAAGGTTGACATGACACCAACAGCAAGCGTCTTCATGGGAGGATATGATGAAACATGCCGCACCGGTCCTTCTGACGGAGTTTACGGGAAAATTTACATTCGTTCATTGGTATTTGATGACGGGATCAGGAGGCTGGCCATCATTGTTGCGGATATTGTTGACATTCCGGGTGAGAGGAACCAAGCCATCCGGGATCTTATTGCAGCGGAGACAGACATTCCTGTTCAACATATTTTGCTGGGAAGCGCACATAACCATGCAGCTCCCTCCCTCGACAGCAGGAACAGTGAATCGGACTGGTACCAGTCATTTGACAACAACGTAGTAAAAGCAGTAAAAGCGGCCATCGCTGACCTGGAACCGGTAAAAACCGGGGGAGGAACCGGCATATCGCACATTGGCATGAACCGCCGGAAAAGGATGGAGGAAACAGTCTCCTACCTCACCTTCGATGAAAACAATTCCAGCCAGTCCTATGGTAAATACAACACAAACACTCCGGTAAAAATCAGAGAGATGGATGGAGTATATCGACTGGGTGCCAATCCAGAAGGCTCCATTGACGAGGAAGTTGGGATCATGCGTATCGATAAGCTGTCGGGCGAACCCAAAGCTGTTCTTGTCAATTATGCCTGCCACGGAACATCCCTCGGCGGTAGGAACAATACCATCAGTCCCGAATGGCACGGGCACATGCTGGAACACATTGAAAAAACGATGCCCGGCATCACAGGAATTTTTCTGCCCGGTGCCGGGGGTGACATCAATCCACGATTTGTCGGTGGACTTGATGGCTATGAAGACAACCTGGAAAATACTGCAAACCTGGGCTATGAGATCGGCAAAGAGGTGATTCGTGTACTTTCCGGAATCCATACCACCCTGCCTGTTAACCCGGCAATAAAAATAGTACACGAAGATATCACCTGCCCGTTAAAATACGACAGGGTGATCAGAGATTTCAGAACTACCACCAACGATGTGCCGGTCACAGCCGTAAGAATCGATGACTTTGTCTGGGTGACCTTCCCCGGAGAGCTTTTTCACGAAATCGGGAAGAAGGTAAAATCAGCCACCCATGCAAGATACCCCTTTCTTGCCGGGTACTGCAACGGCGCCATGGGATACCTTCCCACTCAGCAGGCATACAGCGAAGGAGGATACGAGCCCTGGACATCCCGCTTTGCTCCTGTAACAGAAAAAATATTTTTGAAAGAAACTGAAAAAATGCTGTTAAAACTATACTGATTTTTGTTGTATGTGGATTGGTGAAGATTTTTAATCCTTTAAAAACCACATAATAATTACAAATGGCGAATTTGAAGAGATTGACCAATAACGAAAGGCAACTACTTATTAAAACGAACAATTATGAGGAAAGTAATCTGCGTACTACCTATATGGATACTTCTGGTATGGATAAATCCCGCGTTTACCCGGGCACAGGAGCAGCCTAATATCATTTTCATTTTAGCTGATGATATGGGCTATAAGGATTTGGGCAGCTATGGCAATCCCTTTCATGAAACCCCCGAACTGGATAAACTGGCCAAAAACGGGATGCGGTTTACCGAAGCTTATGCACATCCGGCCTGCAGTCCGTCGAGAGCGGCCCTGATGACCGGGAAAGATCCTGCCCGGCTTCAGATCACGACAGCGATAGGCCTCGACCGAACCGATCCGCACTCTCCGGTTATACCACCTATTGTCGGAAAATATCTTCCCACCACTGAAATAACAATGGCTGAAATATTGAAAAGAAACGGGTACGCGACCGGAATGGTGGGGAAATGGCATCTGGGGGACGACGAATCGACCGGTCCACACCAACAGGGATTTGAATACGACCGGGTAATTGGCAAAAATGGACTGGATTATTACCATTATGGCATCACGAGCCAGGGCAAAATGATCTTTGAAGATGATGGATCGGAGTATCTTACCGATAAGCTGACCGATTATGCCGTGGAGTTCATTCAGATGCAGCGCAAAGAAAAACGTTTCTTTTTGTATCTTGCCTATTCTGCTCCCCATTTATACATCATACCCAAAGCCGATAAAGTGGGGAAGTACATGAGAAAGTACAACCGATTCGAGGAGAAGTACAATCCATACTATGCTACGATGATCGAAAGTATGGATGAAGGGATAGGGCGTGTTTACAGAGAACTTGAGCAGCAGGGATTATTGGATAATACCCTGATTGTTTTTAAATCGGACAACGGGGGTGTCGGGATGGATCAGATAGCCTACCGACCGACAATCATGAAACCCCTGCGGGCATGGAAAGGGCATGTGTATGAAGGCGGTATAAGAGTACCCCTGATCATGTACTGGAAAAATAAAATCAAAGCCGGTACTGTAAATAAGAATTATCTGGTCATCCAGGACTTTCTGCCTACTTTCATGGAACTAATCGGAGATAAAAAGCTTCCGGAGGATTTGGGAGGGAAAAGCTTTCTTCCGGCTATTTATGATCCGGATAAAAACTTTGAACGAGGCCCGGTTTACTTTCATTTTCCTCACTTTACCGGACAGGGAGGCAGGCCCGCCGGTGCTGTTCGCGATGGCGAATGGAAACTTGTTGAAAATTACGAAACCGGTAAAACAGAACTATTCAACCTGAAATATGACATTTCGGAAAGCAACGACCTGAGCCTGTCGTTTCCCGAAAAATCAAATGAATTAGTTGACAAACTTAAAAAATGGCAGACTGAAGTAGACGCTCAAATGCCGGAAAAGAAACAGATCCCTAAATATGAACCTACTGATTGAATACGAACTGACAAAACGATTAATCATGAAGAAATTACTGATCCTCAGTTTATTTGCCGGAGCTTTCATGGCTGCATCTGCACAGGAACTACCTGAGCAGTACCGGGAAAAATTTGCCGACTCCTACCCTATCCGGAAAGAACAGCATCTGGAGATAAAAGCATACATCGACAACCTGCTCCAGGAAAAAGTTGAGGAGTCGATGGATTTTTTGCAACCCGATTTTTTCAGCATCAGTGATTATGAACATTCACTATATCCATACCGGAAGCAGTTGGGAGAATACTTTGGCTATCCTCCCCCAAAAGCTATTAAAGGGAAAGTCACCCGGTTTGAAAAAGCAGGAGAAGACAAATACTGTACACTATATCGTGTTTGGATTGAAGTGATTGAGGGAGTTCATACATACGGCATTTACATGGTTCCAAAAGGAATAACAGGAAATGCTCCCCTGATCATTGCCATGCATGGAGGAGGTGGTAATCCGGAAGCCATCTGTGATTTGGATACACGGATTAACTACCACTCATTTGGGCATGAAGCGGTAAAAAGAGGCTATCTCGTTTGGGCACCAGCATTAACGATGCTGATTGGATATGCCAACGATCCGGCTATCCCCGGAGCGGAAAGATATCTGTTCGACAACCAGCTCAAACTATTGGGAAGCAGCATCATAGGACTGGAAATCCATAAGATCATAGAAAGCACGCGCGTTCTTATCAGCGAAAGACCTGAAATTGATGTAAACAACGTGGGCATGACCGGTCTTTCGTGGGGAGGATTTTTTACTATGTACACCACTGCTTTATGCCCGTTTATAAAAGCAGCTGCCCCATCTGCATACTTTAGAGACAGCCAGGCCGACTTGCTTAAAACGATCGATGTCAGTTCCAAAGCAGAGGTCATTTATACGTTTAAAGGATTTGGCCATTTTCAAACCATCGGACTGATCTGCCCGCGGCCTTGTATGGTTCAGCTGGGAGAGAATGACGGGTTGTTTGACATGGATGGAGCCAACATCGAAGCCAGGAGAGCCGCCGGATTTTATAAAAAACTGGGCATTGAAGAGAGATTTTCATTCGTGACACACCCCAATGGGCACGAATTTGAAAACGAAAGCATTTTTTCATTTTTCGATAAATATTTGAAATAAACAATATTTACTCCATTTATTCCGGCTCGCTGGAGATGCCCGGGTCGGTGAAATATATACAAGCACAAATAGTACAGCCACCCATGTAGAAAATGGATACTTTATCCAGCCTTCCTGTACAGAAATTCTCCTGATCAAATCCGGACTGTTCGGCCCGGTAATTATAACAACCGTGCAAGCTGAAACCGAAAATCATTGAAATATAGGAAATTCAAAAAAAAATCGCAAAATAATAAGTAGTTGCTCATTTAGATATACCAATTGCTTTTTTTGACATTGACCTATAACACATTATCCTTTTATTTTGTATATAACCTTAAAATAAATTGTAATGCAGGTTATGGAGAGTATTTTAACATGATACCAATACATCCAAAAAATGATCAGAAAAACAATGGAGTATATACATGAAAAGGAGTCCTTATGTCTAAGAGGCAATATTTCTTATTATTCCAGTTGTCGAAATATTGAGGTGATTTCTCTTACATTTTCAAAAGAGAAATATGTGTTCGCTGTATTAATGCAGCACTGCATGAATAAATATTTCCGGTATAATAATCCGGAATGCATGCAGAATTTGATAGTAAAGGAAATGAATGACAGCTTTCATTCAGCTGCGGGAAAGTCCTATCGACCTGATCCTGTTTTGTTTTATAACTAAAGGGATGAGGCGATTTGCCATTAGCTTTTCTAACTTATTATTTGATCTGGGTTATGAAAATTTTATCTGAGACAATGTTACTCTAAACAGAGAGAAATATTTTTTCCGGGGAGTAGCTCTCAATTCAGATAATTTTTCGCCTAATGATTTCCATCATTTTTTGGGAAGAGGGAGAGGAATGTCTGGATTTTTCAAAGTGTGGCCCATTTATCGTGATTTTTTCAGCATGAAGAGTTCTTAACATTAAATTACAAACCAATGATTTTCAATGATTCATAATAGAAAACAAGAAAAGAAGCCTAAGCTTTGAAAGTGTATCGAATCTTCCGATGGCTTTTCAAAGGTATTTTGTCAGAAAATAATCGAACAGGATAGTTTAATCGACTGCTGCATTACAATTTTTTATCATTCAACCTACTGTTCATTATTTATCCGGAATTCTGCTACAGACAGCAGTCGGCTTCGCCAACAGAATGAAAAAGGAGTGAAGTCTTCAGGGCTTTTAATTAACATGTTAACGTAAATCGGTTTATTCATTCTTTAAATTAAATTTATGGAAAACTATCAAACTAAAGTAAAATTCAAACCCTTTTGGATTTTAAAAAGAATTACTGCCTTATGTTTCCTTTTGCTTTATTTCTCTGCCTTTACCTATTCAAATGCTACCGGGAGTGATCTGTTTGCGGAGCAGGCAAAAGTTGTAAACGGGCAGGTAACAGGCGAAAATGGTATTTCGCTCCCCGGGGTGAATGTGGTGATAAAAGGAACCACTCAGGGGGTTATAACGGATATTAACGGGAATTATTCCATTGAGGTGCCAGGTTCAGATGTAATATTGGTGTACACTTTTATCGGGTTTATCAAGCAGGAAATCCGTGTTGGTTCTCAAACACTGATCAATGTTATCCTGCATGAAGACATCAAAAGGCTTGAAGAGGTAGTGGTTATCGGGTATGGAAAGCAGAAAAAGGAGACCATGGTTGGTGCTGTGAGCAATGTAACCAGCACTGAACTGGAAAGAACGGGAGGCGTCACCAACCTAGGGCAGGCCCTTACAGGGCAGATGGCCGGGTTAACCACGATCCTTTCCACCGGTGAACCGGGAGCTGATGACCCGACCATACTGATCCGCGGCCAATCGACCTGGAACGCTGCTCAGCCGCTGGTGCTGGTCGACGGGATTGAACGGAAAATGAACGACATCGACGTGAACGAGGTCGAAAGTATCTCTATTCTGAAAGATGCCTCGGCAACTGCCGTTTTCGGGGTAAAGGGCGCTGAAGGTGTGATTCTTGTCACTACCAAACGCGGCAGAGTAGGTAAACCCCAGTTATCGGCCGAAGCAAATTACGGTGTCAAAATGCTGTCACAAGCACCGGAAAAACTCGATTCTTATGAGGGATTGAGCTTTCGGAATAAAGGGATTGAAAATGAATTGCCTGTTTCCGAAACCAACTGGGGAAATTATGTCCCCAATCCTCTGCTTGTACGTTACCGGAAGCCACAGGCTCCGGGTGATCAGTATATTTTTCCTAACGTAGACTGGCCCAATGAGGTATTGAACGACTGGGCAACGACAAAACAGGTGAATGTGAATATCAACGGGGGAACCAACTTTGCCAGGTACTTCGGCTCACTGGGGTTTGTCAGTGAAGGCGACCTGTTAAAAACGGGACTGGATACCGGGAAAGGTTATAAAACCAAATGGGGATATGACCGTTTTAACTACCGGACAAACATCGACTTTACCCTGACATCAACAACCGAATTCACTGCCAACTTATCGGGATATGTCGGAACAAAATATGAAAATTACTCGACAGAAGAAGGAACAGGCTCAGCTATGATGGCGTTTACCCGGATTTCACCCAGTACTTTTCCGGCTCGTTTTCCCGATGGAACATGGGGATATAACATCGATTTCGCCAACGAAGGAAATCCATTGGCAACACTTAATAATTCCGGACTGGAAAAAATTATCCGGTCGCAGGTGAACACCGACTTCAAACTGAATCAAAAACTTGATTTTATTACCCCGGGGTTGTCGGCTCAGGCTTCCTTGTCGTACGACAACCTGTTTTTCTCCAGCGGGGGGATTTTTGAAGTTTCCAATACGTTGAGGAAATATGTTGATCAGGACATCATCGATGTATTGCCCGGGGGGGTTTACAGCGAGGAAGCCGTGGCTGCCCTGCCTCCAAGTGTAAGGGAAAAATATATCATTTACTCTCCAAGTATCGGATCCAACTTCTTCGACTTTTATACAACGCCACCTTCCTACCTCGCCGAAGGTGTTCGTGATGCGGATTACTGGAATGCCAATAACTATCTGAACAGAATTGAACGCCGTCTGTTTTACCAGTTTCAGTTAAATTATGAACAGACATTCAACAAGCACGACCTGACCTTGCTGGCCTTGATGAACCGGGAAGAATACGCACGGGGAAGTATGTTTCCAAGGTACCGGGAAGACTGGGTAGGGCGTGTTACATACAACTATGACGGCAAATACCTTTTTGAAACAAATGCCGCGTACAACGGATCGGAACAATTTTCCAGCGACTACCGGTTCGGATTTTTCCCGTCGGTGGCAGTCGGCTGGGTAGCCTCCAACGAAAATTTCCTGCAGTTCGACTGGCTCGATAATCTCAAATTCCGTTATTCATGGGGAAAAGTAGGAAATGACAATATTGGAGCCGAACGCTGGGCTTACGAAACAACCTGGAGAATTGAAACAGCCAGGCTCCCGCTTGGGTACCCCACCTACGGATACAGCCCTTATGATCAATATGTTGAAGCCGTGATCGGCAACCCGGAACTTCATTGGGAAACTGCCGTAAAGCATAACTTTGGATTTGAATTGGGGGTGCTGGATATGTTCACCCTGAATACTGAAATTTTCAAGGATTACCGCGAAGGAATATTTATGAACGCCAAACAGAGAAATATACCCATATATTTCGGGGCACCGGCTGTAGCAGCCAACCTGGGCGAGACAGAAACAACGGGTTTCGAGGTAGAACTGAAATTTCAAAAGACAACCTTGCAGGGATTGAATTACTGGGCAAACCTGGCCTACACCCGCGCTATTGACGAGGTTATCTATATGGAAGACCCGGAACTGTTGCCGGATTACCAGAAAAACAAAGGATTTCAAATTGATCAAATCACGTCTCAGCTGGATGCAGGATTTATAACCAGCTGGGACGATGTTTATGCAGCACCTTCTTTGGCTTCAAACAACAATCTGAAACTGCCGGGTGATTTTTATATCGTTGATTTCAACGGTGATGGCAAAATCGATTCTTTTGACAGTGCTCCCTATGCCTATCCGACACGTCCGCAAAACAACTACAATCTGACAACAGGAATTAAATACAAAGGGTTTAGCGCGCATGTCCAGTTTTACGGGGTTTACAATGTAACCCGATCGGTAGACTGGACTTTGTTATCCTATGCTGACGCACCTCACATGCTGGTATATGGATTCCAGAAAGATTACTATACAATCGACAATCCGGAAGCCTCATGGAGGGCGCCAAGGTCTAATGCTACGAACGACAATGTTCCATCCGGTTCCTTCTTTCAATTCGATGGTTCTTACCTGAGACTGAAAACAGCCGAGGTGGCATACACCTTTATCAATCCCTGGTTAAAGGGAATAGGCATCAGCTCAGCAAGGATTTACCTCAACGGGAACAACCTCCTTTTCTGGTCAGACATGCCCGACGACAGGGAGGTTAACGATGTATCCAGGGGAGTCAATTACCCCACCTACAAGAGGATTAACCTGGGAGTGAATGTAATGTTTTAAATATAAAAAATTGAATATTATGAAAAGAGCATATTCTATTTTAATACTACAGATAGCTGTTTTATCGGGTGTTTTTTTATTCACCTCTTGTGAAGATTACCTCGATAAATCTCCTGAGGTGACGCTTTCGGAAGAAGATGTATTTACAAAATTTGAGTCATTTCAGGGCTATTTGGAGGATATTTATCAGCAGATACCCCAAATTGACATGGGTACCTCCGGCGGCGGCGATATAAACTGGAACTGGGGCGACGATGTCCTTATGGGAAGTTCCAGGTTTTTGGTTACGCAGTTCGATGCCGGCAATTTATGGGGATGGCAGAGTCAGAGTATCAGCCCGTTCAGGGGCAATGCAGCCATTGTAGCCGGTAATAATACGTTACAAGGTCAGAGAGGATGGTGGGAAAATGGATGGCTTGGTATTCGCAAGTCGAACATCGTGTTGAACCATCTCGGCGATCTGGCTACCTCCTCAGCAGGCACGGTAAGTGAACAGCGCGACCTGCTGGAAGGGCAGGCTCGTTTTTTAAGGGCATTTTTCCATTTCGAAATTTTGCGTGCATGGGGAGGTATAGCTTATGTGGATACCGTATTTGCCCCATCCGACGAAATCCGGCTTCCCCGTTTGTCGTATTACGAGACGGCCATGAAGGTAGCTGAGGACCTGGAAAAAGCTGCCCAGTTGTTGCCTATCGACTGGGAAAACACTCCAACCGGGCAGTTAAGTCCGGGGAGAAATAAAGGAAGGGCAAGCAAACCAGCAGCCCTGGGCTACCTGGGGAAAAACCTGCTTTACGCTGCCAGTCCGTTGATGAATGGTGTTTCCACAGGCAGTTATACCTATAACGAGGAATTGTGCAAAAAGGCAGCCGATGCATTTTTACAGGTGATCAACATCTCTAATTCCCATCCCGATGTTGTCGGTCTTGAGACTTGGGAAAATTACTACAAAAGTTTCTATACTCTGAACTACAGTACCGAGATACCTAACGGGAAAGAAATTATCTGGGGTGTGCCGCTATACTTTAACTCCAAACGCTGGCGGTATGGCGAGCACACAATGACTTACCTGGGCGCCTGGGGTGTTTATGCCGGACCTACCCAAAACTATGTTGAACTGTTTGGCATGGCGAATGGTCTGGCCATAGATGAACCTGACTCAGGATTTGAGCCGGCTGCAGGTGCACGGTGGAAAAACCGTGATCCAAGATTTTATTACAATATCCTGTATGATTCAGCAAGGCTGGTACTTACAGAAGGCATAGAGGATACCTGGGCGCAGCTATACACCGGAGGTCGTCACCGCGGAACCAGTAACAGCATCAGCGGGTACGGCCACTTAAAGTTTAAACACATATCCTGTAACAATAAGGATAACGGATGGGGCAGGTACAGCTATGAGGTTCCCTTAATGCGCCTGGCTGACATTTACCTGATGTATGCAGAAGCCGTGAATGAAGCTTACGGGCCCACGGGAAATGCTCCTGGAGGGATGACTGCTGTGGAGGCAGTGAATGTTGTCCGGAACAGGGCAACACTTCCCAACGTGGATCCCCGATACTATACTTCAAAAGAAAAATTCCGTGAGTTCCTCTACGATGAAAGAGCTGTTGAACTGGCATTCGAAAGCCACAGGTGGTACGACATCCGCAGGTGGTATGTGGCACACCTTCCCAAGTATAAAGAAAAGTATATAATGGATACAGACAAAGAACATACTTTCTTCAGAAGGGTATTGTACACCACGAGAGTTCATGAGGAAAAGCATTACTGGCTTCCCTTCCCGACCGACCAGGTATCATTATATCCTGAATTCCAACAAAACCCGGGATGGTAACAGAATAATTATTAAGCAACTAAATCATGAGAAAAATGAATAGAAATTATATTATACATCTTCTGACAATATTCTGCCTGTATTTTGTCGGTACAGGGTATATATCGGGACAGGAAACCGGGGATGAAAACATGATAACAGTAAGTTCTGTTATCCATGGTGACGATGGCAGCGTACTTCCCGATGCAAAAATTATTGGGAAAGAAGGAGCTGTAGTGGCATGGAGCGATGTGGATGGAAAATTCACCATTTCCGTTCCCGCGGAAACAAACCTGCTGATTGAGAAAAAGGGATATTTTCAGCAACTTATTCCTGTTGCAGAAATCCCTTCAGCAGTAACAATGACCAAAGCCCCGTTTCTTATGAGCGACGATGATGCGGTCAACATAGCTTTTGGAAATATCAAGAAAAAAGAAGCAGCTGGTATCATCGACGATGTGATCAATCCGGAAGAGATATTGACAATCAACGGCATCAACGACTGGAATGCTGCTTTGGAAGGGCGGTATTTTGACCGGATGATGAGAAATCCGCTGATCATCATCGATGGTTTTCCCCGTATGCCCATCGGACTGCTGGCTGAAGAGATTGAGCAGATAACCGTACTAAAGGGAGTAAATGCTGCAGTATTGTACGGAACCCAGGCCAGAGACGGAGTTGTTCTGATCAAAACCAAGAGAGGTGAGGCACACAAACGCCGCATCAACTTTTCCCTGGAACGGGGTTTTGACCAGTCCGTTGTATTGCCCAAATACCTCGGTTCTGCGCAATATATGGAACTTTATAACGAAGCCCTCGCGAACGACGGGGAAAGCCCGTTGTATGAAACGGAAATGATCGATAATTACCGGACAGGTAACCGGTACCGGTACCCGGATGTTGATTACTATTCCAGTGAGTTCCTTCGCGAAAGCCGGCCGGTAACAAGGTTTAACGGAGAATTTTCGGGAGGAAATGATCATACCCGGTATTATACCAATTTAGGGGTGATCAATACCGGAAGCATTTATAACCTGGGTACAGGAAGGGATGTAAGTACCAATGAACTGAATATGCGCGCGAATGCTGATCTGAAGATCAATAGTTTTATTGACGGCCATTTTGATGCATCTGCAAATTTTGTTTTCGATAAAGAACCTAATGGTAACTTCTGGAATGCAGCAGCAACTTATCATCCTTACTACTATTCGCCAATCATTCCCGTATCAATGCTTTCGGAAGATCTGGCTTTGTCACTACAAGAAGCTGGAACCAAATACATTGACGATAAATACATATTAGGTGGAACCTCCCAATATCAGGATAATGTTTACGGGAATATGTACATGGCAGGATACAACCAACATGTTGGAAGGCTGCTTACCGTAACCAGCGGACTCGATTTCGACCTGGGCAGCATCGTGGATGGATTAACGTTCAAAACACTGTTTGGAGCAGATATGTATAACATTTTTGCACAATCGGTTAATAATACCTATGCAGTCTATGATCCAACCTGGGAAACCGTAGGCGGCGTTGAACAGGTAACCGCCCTCACGAAAATCGGCCTGGACAGATCACCGGGTGTTCAAAATGTTAGTAATCCCTATTTCTATCGCCAAATCACAGCACAGGCGATCATGGATTACAAACGCACTTTTCAGGAGGAGCACTCCTTAAATATTACAGCTTTGGGGTATTATACCAAACTGCGCCGTGACTTTTTTACGATCGATGATAAAGCTACACACCTGGGGTTACGCGTGGCTTACGATTTCAACAAGAAATTATTTGCCGATTTCAGCAGTGCATATGTTCATTCCATCAGGCTTAAAAAAGGGAACAGGGATGCATTCTCCCCAACAATCGGACTGGGCTGGGTATTGAGTGATGAAGATTTCCTGGCTGAAGCCGGTGCCATTGATTACCTGAAGTTGAAATTTTCGGCCGGTATCCTGAATACGGATTACACGGAAGATACCTATTCCCGTTTTACCGGGATGTTAACTGACGGTTATGATATGATGTACAAACGGTATCAGAGCAATATTCTGGGAAGTACGTATTTTAACTGGGCCGACGGTTTGCACAACAACAACAGCAGGTTGATAAGCGGTGTCGACAATCCCGATCTGACGTTTGAAAAAGTAAAGAATATAAATCTGGGAATCGAAGGCTATTTCTTTAACAAATCGCTTGCGATTGATGCAAATGCCTTCTACATTAAAAATTCAGGAATCATTGTTCAGATGACCGATACCTATTCTTCATTGCTTTCC
>JAQVON010000051.1 GCA_028702595.1 Mariniphaga sp.
GTGGGAGCACTGGTCGTCGGAGTATTCCCCATGGAAACACCGCGCCCCGGGACAGCCCTTTTACAGTTTTATCAATATCGGCCCGTCACATGAAGGAAGTGTCAATAGCTTAAGTAATTATAAAAATTTCACAAAAGACCTTGCGCCAGAGTTGTTTCACGATCCGGCAAAGGTTCCACTGCCGCCCTATTATCCCGACAGCCCTGGCACCAGGGAGATATGGGCTCATTACTATGACATTCTTACCGTACTCGACCAAAACGTGGGCATGATGATTGAATTGCTGGAAGAAGACGGGCTGATGGATGAAACGATCGTTATTTTTGCCGGCGACCACGGATTCGGCATGCCGCGGTTTAAACGCTGGCTGTACAAAACCGGGCTGAACGTGCCGCTAGTGTTGCATGTCCCTGAAAAATACCGGCACCTCGTGCCGGATTTTAAAGCCGGCGGGCATTATCCGGGACTGGTGAGCTTCATTGACCTGCCAGCCACAATTCTGAACCTTGCCGGAGCTGAAATTCCTGCTTACCTGGAAGGCAAACCCATGATGGGTAAAGATGCCGCTCCCCAACGGTCGTATGCTTTCGGCGCCCGCGACCGGGCTGACGATATGTTCGAAATGTCACGTTCAGCCACCGACGGAAAGTTTTTCTATATACGCAACTACATGCCTCATTTGCCCTACATCCAGCCTGGATACATATTCTCGGACGTGAAAGAGGCTTATAAGGAGTTGCGGCGTTTGCATGAAAACGGACAAGGCAACGTGGAACAGGAGAAACTGTGGAACCCTAAGCCCGTGGAGGAGTTGTATGACTTGCAAAACGATCCGCAGGAGCTGAATAACCTCGCCGGTGATCCGGCTTATGCAGAGATCAAAGTGAAACTGAAACAGGAGATGCACGGCTGGATGGTTGAAACGCACGACCTGGGCCTGCTGCCCGAAACGGAATACATGATCCGGTCTGAAGGTTCCACTCCCTACGAATATGCCAGGGAAAGCGGTGAATACAATCCGGCGAAAATCCTGGAGACTGCCGAAATGGTGGGCGTGGCGGATGAAGAGCAGCTTGCTCCCCAATTGAAAGATGAGGACAGCGGCGTGCGCTACTGGGCGGTTATCGGATTGATGCAGCTGGATGATTTAGGTAACGGGATCATCAGCGATTTGAATGAGCTGCTGGACGATCCTTCTCCTTCAGTTCAGATCGCTGCAGCTGAATTGCTGTGTTACAACGGCACTTCATCCCGGGCAGTGAAAACGCTGGGAAAATGGGTTCAGGACGATCGTCCGTGGCTGGCCTTACAGGCTGCCCGGACCATTCTGCTGGTGGGAGAGGATGCACGCCCTCTCATCCCGGTGATGTATGAAGTTCTTGAGAAAAACCTGGGAACCCCCGATTCCCGGAGGAAATATAAGGATGGCAATTTCGCTTCCTTCACCAGCTGGGCACTTGAATGGACCCTGCAGGAGCTGGGTGAGGACATTAAATTGAATTGATTCGTATTGCATTTCCCCTTTTTCAAAAAGGAGAGGTAAAGAGGGGGATTCAACGATCCCCTTTTTTTAAAGGGGGACGGGCCTTGATCCAGCGTCCTGACTAAATATTATATGGATCACTCCTATTGTTCAAAAAAATATTTACTTTTGAAATATTGACAGCAAAAATTCCTGACATAGCGGGAATAACTGTGTCTGAATGATTTTCTTAATGTCCATGTATTTTAAAAAATATCATGAAACGAGCATATAAAATATTTACACTCGGGAGTATGTTTTAAACACATGCAAGTTCCAGACTAAACCGCTGAAAATAAATAATTTTAATAGTATGAAAAATATTGTCTTACTTATTATCCTGTCGGGATTTATAGCGACAGCCAACGCACAAAACTGGCAACCTGCCGGTGATAAGATCAAAACACCCTGGGCAGAGCAGGTCGATCCGGCCAAACCTCTTCCGGATTATCCCCGGCCTCAAATGGTGCGTGATGAATGGTTAAACCTGAATGGTTTGTGGAATTACGCTGTGGTCAACAAGGGCAGCAATATACCTGATGAATTTGATGGGAAAATCCTTGTTCCTTATCCCGTTGAATCTGCATTGTCAGGTGTTCAGGAACGTGTGGGAGGGGACAAGGAATTGTGGTATGAACGCACATTTAGCATCCCTGCCGGATGGAAGAATAAAAATGTATTGCTTCACTTTGGCGCTGTAGACTGGCAGGCAGATGTGTGGATTAACAACATCAAGGTGGGCTTTCACCGGGGTGGATATACTCCTTTTCATTTTGATATTACGCCATTTCTGACCAAAGAGAAGGAACAGGTGGTGACCGTGAAGGTCTGGGATCCCACCGGCAAGGGATTTCAACCGCGGGGCAAGCAGGTGGAGGAGCCGCGTGGCATCTGGTACACTCCGGTAACGGGGATCTGGCAGACGGTGTGGATGGAACCCGTGGAAAAAATAAACATTACCCACCTGAAAACAGTTCCCCATATCGATGGAGGCAATGTTACCGTTTATGCAACAACCATGGGAGCTGCTGCTTCCGATATTGTGGAGGTGAAAATTCTGGAGAACGGAAAGGTTATAAGCGCCGGGAAAGCTTCCGCCGGACAGGAAGTGTTGACTGCTGTTCCGGAGGCAAAGCTCTGGAGCCCGGAATCTCCCTTCTTGTATGATATGGTTGTCACCCTGCTGCGTGAAGGAGAGAAAATGGATGAAGTGAAAAGCTATTTCGGTATGCGAAAAATTTCAACCGCCCGCGACAAAAACGGAATCGTGCGGATGCAGCTGAATAACAGGGATTATTTCCATTTCGGTCCGCTTGATCAGGGCTGGTGGCCCGATGGACTGTACACAGCCCCAACCGATGAGGCTTTGCTGTACGATATTCAAAAAACAAAAGACCTCGGGTTTAACATGATCCGAAAACATGTGAAGGTGGAACCGGCCCGATGGTATTACCACTGTGACCGCGAAGGCATCCTGGTGTGGCAGGATATGCCCAGCGGAGACGGCTTCCCTGAATGGCAGACGCGTAACTATTTTAATGGCACTGAACTTCAGCGAACTGCCGAATCGGAGACAAACTTTCGCCGCGAATGGAAGGAAGTGATCGATTTGACTATCTCAAATCCTTGTGTGGTCGTTTGGGTTCCCTTCAATGAGCGCTGGGGACAGTTTAAAACCCGGGAGATCGTGGAATGGACCAAAAATTACGATCCCTCGCGACTGGTAAATCCGGCAAGCGGAGGGAATCATTACGAGGTGGGTGATATCCTCGATATGCATAATTACCCGAAACCGGTAATGGGTTTGTTCGACCCGAATCGGGTGAACGTGCTGGGCGAATATGGCGGTTTAGGTTTGGCCGTTGATGGCCACCTGTGGGAAACAGACCGCAACTGGGGGTATATTCAGTATAAGTCCAGTGAAGAGGCTACCCAAGCATATATCAACCTGGCTGATAAACTGATAGAACTGATCCCGTATGGCTACTCTGCAGCTGTATATACCCAAACCACCGATGTGGAAATTGAGGTTAACGGACTCATGACATACGACCGAAAAGTGATCAAGCTAATGGAAGAACAGATAAGAAAAAAAAATCTGGAGATATCCCGTTTCTTCTGATCTCAGGCCAACTCAATTTTTAAAGCTTCAAAAACATTCTCTATCCGGTTGATCAGAGTGGTTTCTTCGCTTCCTGCAAAAAGCAGGCCGACCAGGTGGTTGTCATAGTCCAATACCGCTGAGCCACTGTCACCATCCCTGCTCATAGGATCCGCAATCAACTGATCGGTAAACAGGGCAGACTGGTTTGAACTGTAATTCACCAATGCCGTTACATCTACCTGCTGGATGATGCCGGTAGTCAACCCGGTGGAGCGCCCGCTTTTCTTAACCTCCAAGCCGAGTTCACCCGACTGAACAGAGCGGATGCTGCCAATATCCAGAATTTCTCTGGATATACATTCCGGATGCAGGGGCATGGCAAGTGCACAATCTACTTTGTTCTCAACCACTGACACAATTGGGATTCTTTCCGGTACTGACTTATCGGCTTGTTGAAATTTCAGCACTTTGAAAATATGACTTATCCTATTTCGAAAGTAGGATACACGCTTTTCCCTCTCGAATCTTTCCCAAAAATGCAACGGAATAAATTCACTCAATTCAGCAAACTGATCGCGAGGTGACTGACCTCCGTCATCCGGTCCGGGCTGTAAAATGGGATCACTGATTGCAGCTTCATTGTTGTTGGCAATTACATGGTTGTTGGACAGAAAATAACTGATCCCGTTTTTTTTTACCAGACACCCCAACGTGCCGGTGCCGTAAAGAAAATGACCTGCACTTATTCCACACATTACCGGTCGGAACCGGCCTTTGGGTGAACGAAATGCCCTTATCTGTCCTACAGGTTCCACATCCGTGGGGATATCCCGGATAAATGAGGGTACCAGATCTTTTGCGCTGATCCTGTTTTTGGGCTTCTTCTCTGTAACAGAACAGATGATAGCCAGATCAGAAGTGATCTCCCCTGAAACCCTCTTATATCCAATACCCGTTGCTACTACATTTTGCCGGCTTAGCAACTCATACTTCGAACCGGCGAGTTGCCTCCTGATTTCACGAAGACTTGAATTCATATTTTTTGTGTGTTAATAATGTGCTTGTTGCAAAGGTTAATAGCTCAATTCATAAATCAAATGTAGAAAACTATTCTGTATTTTATCCGGGCAAAGTAAGAAAAGAGAGAAGATTTGCTTCGAATTTGTTTTGATCGGTATACCTGAGAGGGTGAACGAATGCCTGACCTGTTACTGAACAGTTTTCGCAAGAATTAAATTTTATTATTTTTGTTTTTTAAATTCTTATCCTATGAAACTATTTTACCTATTATTTGTATTCTGTATTCTAATTGCTCCATCAGCTTATTCCCAGTCGGCTGTCAAGTTAGAAGAAAAACAAGTGATCCTGCCAACCTACCCGGTGGCACAGGCTGAAAAAAGTCCGGTTTTTTTTCGCGATGAAGCATACCAGGGAGCTTCCCGTCACTATTATCCACTGAAGTTAAATGATCAGTTCCTGAGTGAAAAGAGAGAACAACCCTGGAAAATGATTCTCCTGGAAAATGAATATATTGAACTGGCCATCGCTCCTGAAATTGGAGGGAAACTTTATTACGCCAGGGATAAATCAAATGATTATCATTTTATATACAAGAATAATGTGGTTAAACCATCTAACATTGGGATGACCGGTGCCTGGGTGTCGGGAGGGATAGAGTGGTGTGTCCTTCATCATCATCGGGCTTCAACATTCCTTCCTGTCGATTACACCACCCGGGAAAATGATGACGGCAGTAAAACCATTTTTGTCGGGGAAACCGAACCGCGACACGGGATGAGATGGACTATCGGGGTTACTGCATTCCCCGGGAAATCCTA
This sequence comes from Mariniphaga sp., assembly GCA_028702595.1. GTDB lineage: Bacteria > Bacteroidota > Bacteroidia > Bacteroidales > Prolixibacteraceae > Mariniphaga. Next base: position 5,465 of record JAQVON010000051.1, read on the forward strand.
TTTTAAAACGGAAGGAAGAATATACAACGCCACTCCTTATACTCATTCGTTTCTCTATTGGGCCAATGTGGCTGCACATGCGAATAATGATTACCAGACCATCTTTCCACCCAGCGCACAAATTGCTACCTATCATTCGAAAACTGATTTTACCCGGTGGCCGGTTTCAACCGAAGTTTATCGACGGTCTGATTTTACCTCCGGCGTTGACATCAGCTGGTGGAAAAACGTGGAGGTGTCCAACTCATTCTTTGTTCATGAATTGCAGGAAGATTTTATGGGCGGATATGATCACGGGAAAAATGCCGGTACTGTACACGTGGGAAATCATCACATCGTGAAAGGAGCAAAATTGTGGGAATGGGGCTCCGGATCCAGAGGACAGGCAACCGAAGGACGACTGACAGAAAATGACGGCCCCTATGTTGAAATTATGGTCGGGGCATATTCCGATAACCAACCTGACTACAGCTGGATAAAACCCTATGAGGTAAAAAAATGGGAGCAGTACTGGTACCCGGTGAGGGGTATCCGTGGTTTCAAAAATGCCAACCTGAATGGCGCTGTAAACCTTACTAAAGAGAGGGATAACAAAGTCTTTTTAGGATACTATTCCACACAAGAGGTGGAGAAGGCCCGTATTGTTCTTCGTAACAGGGATAAAATTGTGTTGGAAAGAAACATCCCGATTTCACCCGACAAACCTTTTACTGAAACCATTCAACTGGATAATTCTTTTATTCTGACCGACCTGTATACTGAGCTGACCGACAGTTCAACAGGAGAACTGCTCATCTGGTATCAGCCGGTTGAACAGGCACCCGTAGAGAATCTTCCTGATCCCTGGCAGGGGTATCCTTCTCCGGATGAGCTGAACACAGTAGAAGAGCTATACCTGACCGGCCAGCGCGTGGAACAGTTCTATGCTCCCCGCTATAATGCCCTGGACTGGTACCTGGAAGCTTTAAGACGGGATCCGGGTGACATCCGGACAAACACTGCTGTTGGAAATTATTTTCTTAAAAACGGAGATTATACACGTGCAAGATCCTATCTTTCCCGTGCTGCGAAACGACTGACCAATGATTATACACGCCCTGTAACATGCGAACCGCTTTACCTCCAGGGATTAACTCTTAAAGCCCTGGGACTGCTCGACGAAGCCGTTGATACCCTGTATCGTGCTTCCTGGGATTATACCTTCCATTCAGCAGCCTTTCTCGAACTGGCCAGGATCGCTGTCGCCATGGGAAAAACCGGTGAAGCACTGGCCCGGGTAAATGAATCCCTCTCCACAAACAGCCGAAATAACCTGGCTGTGGGACTAAAAGCTTCCCTGCTGAGAAAAAATGGTGAGTTTGGTGAGGCAGTTCAAATGCTGAACTCAATCCTGGATGACCCACTGGATTTCAGAATTCAAAATGAATACTTTTTGGTAGCCAAAGAATCGGGAAATATGCAGGCAGCCGAGAAATTACTGGCTGAACTGACTGAAAAAATGAGAAACTTCGATGAAAACTATCTGCAGCTTGCTGCCGGTTATATCAAAGACGGTTTGCTGATAGAAGCGGAAGATGTGCTGAAAAGATATCCGGAAAAACATCCGTTGGTGGATTATTACCTGGGGTATGTTTATGATCTTGCCGGATACAAAGAAAAAGCTTCTATCCATTTTAAGCAGGGTTCGGAACAACCTGTTGACTTCATTTTTCCACACCGGCTGTTGACAGTGGATGTGTTGAAAAAGGCGCTGGAATATTTTCCCGAAGACGGGAAAGCATACTACTATACCGGAAATATTCTCTATGAAAAACAACCGGATTATGCCATCGATTGCTGGAAAAATGCAGTGAAATATAATCCCGGCCTTGCAGTTGCATACCGTAACCTGGGATGGGGATATTACCGTCATTTTGAAAATATTCCGGAAGCTGTCGGATTTTATGAAAAGGCAATCCAACTGAATAATAATGAAGCGCTCTATTTTGCAGAACTGGACGCATTGTATGAACTGAATAATACACCCGTAGAAACCCGGTTGAACCTGTTCGATGGAAACAACGAAGTGGTGAAAAATCGTGACGATGCATTTATCCGGCAAATTGAGGTGCTTACCCTCGCCGGGAAAGCTGATCAAGCCGTTGAATACCTCGATGGTAAAGCCTTTTCCTACCGCGAAGGAACTTCACGAGTACGTGAAAATATAATTGACGCAAAACTAATGCTGGGGAAAATGTACCTGGAGAACAGAAACTATCAAAAGGCATTACACTTTTTCCAGGAAGCTCAGGTGCAGGAAGAAGAGGCAGGAAGTGCCCGGTTGGGTAACCGGCATATTCAGGTGAATTACTTTATGGGTTTGGCTCATGAAGCTCTCGGAGATTTGACCTCCGCAATTAATTATTTCAAAAAAGCAGTGGAAAGTGGCTCGGGAAAATCAACTACCGTAATGGACTATTACCGGGGCCTGGCTTTTGCCCGACTGGGTGAAGATCATAACGCTAAAAATGTATTTAAACAGCTCAATACAGAAGCAAACCTCCGGCTTCGCCAACAAGAAATAGCCGAAACTGGAGTGATTTTTGGGGAACGGGAACCTGAAAATATCCGGAAATCAAGATATTATACCATGAAAGGATTGGCAAATAAAGGACTTGGTAAAACCAAACTGGCAAAAAAAGATCTGAATACTGCCGTTAATCTGTCGCATAGCAACCTGTGGGCAAAAGTCGAACTGGATAATATGTAACCAACACCTTAAACTATACCGGAGTATTTCAGTCCAAAAAACATGATAATGATTGCTTGCTTATGACTATGATTCCAAAGATTTATGGGAATCTACCTGGTCAAATGAAAACATATTGTTAGTGAGATGAGACGAACACCAGTAATTGCACGGATGTTCAGCTGGTTGAAATCAACTGAATTGTTTGCCAGACCTGCCAAAGAAATTCCAGGTAAATGGCAGCTTTTCGAGTATTATACCGAAACAGAAGGTGAACTGGTACATCTTAAGGAAAAACAGCTGAAAGAGATGAATCAATACTGGCACATAGAATTTAATTCCGGCGGACAGGTTATCCATACTTCCAACCTGCCTGTGTCATTTCTTCATGGATCTGAGCATGATAACTGGCAGATAATACGAAATTTTATAACCCTTTACTCTTCAGAAAAAATACAGGATGATATAAAATTCCAATTCGCTATCGAAAAGCAACAATTGAAATTGTTGAAAAAAGATCCGTCGGGAAGAATAGAAATTTTTGGTTTTTTTAGAAAAATGTCAAGTGACAGGAAGTGATTGTTTTTATATGTAGCTTGTTTTTAAGACAATATCCCGAATAAAAACACTTTTTTTAAAAATTTCCGGATTAAATCTTTTAATTTGAATAAAATATTCATACTTTAGCAAATGTTCAACCACTCAAGCTAAAAAGTAGGATTCTATAAAAATAAGATGAACCCCAACTGTCCTATATTGACAGTATAAAAACACACGAATTGAATGCAATATTAAATAATGTAAATTGCTGGATACTTGATCAGTTGATCCCTATTCGCTGCGTTTTCCTGAACTCTGGAAGAAATGAACTTTCAGGTGGTTTGTGGCTAAGTATCGGAATTTTCATTTGTTGGGAACAGGTTGTTTTTTTAATAAAAGATGGACTCCTCCATCGTTTTTCAGTATCCCTGGTATCTTCCTGGAAGAATATTTTGTTAGTTCTCTGTTTTGTGTTCATTTCTTTGCAAACCAGTGGACAACTTCCCATCACCAAAAGTATATCCATCCATGTTTCTGCAAAAGTAAGTAGTTCGAACCTCGTAGAAATTATTACGCTGCAGCATATCTCCATAATGGGAGCTGATTGGCTGTCTGGTGAGTTGATTATTTCTCCCATAACAGATTCTTCAGCCGGATTGATGCAGCTTAATGGTGTTCCCGGAAGTACAGCCAGGGTGAGTTGCCTCCTTCATGGGGAATTGAAGGAAGAGAGTGGATATGGACGCATTGATATGCGTTATTTGATGAGCGGAAATAGCGAACGTGTTCAACAGGCATCCCGACTTTTTGAAACAGGAGAAGTGATCGTCCATTTCAACGACGATGGCGTTTATTACCTGTGGATCGGAGGGTCGGTTGATCTGTCTGATGCTTTCCCCGGAATATATAACGGACATTTTACCATTGAAATAGCATATATATGATTCGTTCCTGTATATATCCCACTGAAATCCCGGTTAAACAGCTGCCCGGAAATATTTGGCTTTCGCCGGGGATTCAAAATGGTTCATTTTTCGGGGTGATGTTCTCTTCTCATCTCCGATTGTCCCCGCCTGGTTTTTTTATGGTACTTTTTATCCTTTTGGCATTCATCCTCACAACCTGTGGAAATGCCCAACATGCCAGTCTGATCCTGACAGGATCCGATGATGTTGTTCTCACCCCGCTGACATTAAAAGAGCTTCAATTCAGATCGTTGATCATGAATTCTTCAGGAGTCAGCAACGTTGAATTGCATGGAGACAATCAGGAAGAGGCTATCGTTTTTGCTGTTGATGCAATTGAAGGATCGATTGTTGATGTCTGGATTGATGCTCCTAATCATATGAAGATGTTGGATTATCTGCCGTTTGGCGGAGAGAAGATACCTTCCATCCCTTTCCGGTTAAAACTTGCCTATGCGAATTCAGGATATTCAACACTCCATTTTTTAGTTCCCGAAGCCCGGAAAGCAGCAATAGAAGTACCTGAAGGTTCAAGTTTTGTCTCCTTCCTGTTGTGTAACCGGCCTCCCGAAACTTCCGGCCAGGTAATTTCAGATGATCATTCAGAGAATTCAGTATCCCGGGCAAGAGCCTACATTTTTTTATACGGATCAATTGGCCCCGTAACCCTGGGAGAAAATGTGGTGGCCGGAAATTACCAATGTAACTTTTCAGTGAACATCGAAATTCATCCCCAAAATGCCAACTGATTATGAAAAAACTAAAGATGAAGATGATTTGTATCTGTACCCGAACTCTATGTGTCCTGATAATAACCAACGCGGAACTCACTGCACAAACCCTTGAGATGGAAATAAAAATTCCTGCGGTATTTAACCTGCAATTCATCCGGGAATTACAGACCGATCTGCCAGCTATCCAAACCCCGGATAGTGTGTTGAAACCTCTAAACTGGCTGGAGATCACCGGTAACGAAAATGTGGAAATTGTTGTGTGCTTCAATCATATGAATGATACTGCCCGGGCATTCTATATTAATTCAGGAAATTTTGACCTCACGCAGGCTGTCCCTTTTGTTCATAACACAGCCTCATTTGTGTTGAACGGTGATTCCCGCTATTCCGGTAGATCAACTTTTTATAAAGCCTGGATAGGAATCCTTGATGATGACTGGAGCTGCCTGACCTTCGAATATCCATAAGCTTTTCCTGTTAGAAAAGAATACCCTGAAAATTACCCAACCACATAAATCATTGTCATGAATATTTTTTCATATCCCATCCGGCCTCCCTAATGAATTCTGATCCAAAATCCAATGACGGGTTGCATACGATACGAAATCAGCATGCAGACTCAGAAAATATTTATTTATAAATCAATACATTAATTAAATTTCATACACATGAAGAATTTTGTAAAACAGATCCTGACAGTTTTGTTTTCCATCCTGGTATTTTTTATTGCTTCAGCTCAGGAAAATACCAACGAAAGCGCTGAACTTATTGCCAGCGCTACGGTTCAGGGAGCACTGTCAATAACTAAAGATGCTGATGTCAGTTTTGGAAATATCTCAGCTACTACCGATGGAATTGTCCGCCTTGTACCAAACGGATCCTCATCTTCCTATGTCGGTAGCAACGCAACTACAGGAAAACTAACAATTAACGGGGCTGGTAATGCATCCGTACTCATTTCTTATCCGGCAGGTGTTACATTAATAGCAAATAGTTCTGACCAACTTGCATATAGCTTGCATGTATATGGACACAATGAAGATATTCAATCTTCAAGTGTGCAATTAACTTCAGAAGGTGTTGCAAGTGAAAATGTAATTGGTTCATTAGATGGTACCTCTGGCAATTATTTCATTTATGTTGGGGGTGCTTTGGGTGGAACCATTGGAGCACCTGCGGCCTTATCCAATCAGGCTGCTGGTGAATATACAGGTACAGTGATCTTTGAGGTGAAGTACAACTGAACAGGATAACAAAACAGGGGTGTTTCAATCCTTGGTTTCTCCCGGTTTTTCTCCGGGAATTGGGTTACTCTTTAGAATCGCAGATTCATGGGAGTGTGTTAAAATGATGCACCGGGATTGATCCCCCTGTTTTTAAAAATGTTAACCATTAAACATGCAAGTGATGAAGCAAAATTTATTATGCCATGGTGCATGGCTGGTGTTGTTTTTATTGCCTGGTATCCTTGCTCCTGCACAGGTTACCATACTTCCTACCTCTGTCTTCCTGACAGATCAATGGGGACTTGGGTCGGTTGATATCAGCAACAATACCGGACAAAAACAGGAAGTCAGCATTGACTTCCAGTTTGCCTGGCTTGGAAACGATGAGGATGGAGGGTTAATGATGATCAATCAAGAAGACGAGATTGCCGATCGTTATTCTGTTGATGAGCAGATCCGGGCTTTCCCCCGTTCTTTTTTGTTGCCACCCGGTGGAAGCCAGACTGTCAGGGTGCAGGTCAGACCTTTGCGTGAAAAGCCTGACGGTGTTTACTGGACACGGGCAGTTATTACTTCCAGCCCTGCTGCCAGTGATATCGACCATGTTTCCCTTTCGGAAAATATCGGAACACGGATACAGTATGTGTTTAAACAAAATATTCCCGTTTTCTATAAGAAAGGAGAGGTAAATACGGGTCTGCAGATTTTGGAGGTAAAAACCGAAATGAAAACCGATAGGATCGTTGTTTATGTCAGGTTACGACCTACCGGAAATGCTCCTTATAATGGCCGCGTCCAGACTGCCCTTCGAAACAGTTCCGGTCAGGTGATCCTGAACCGCCAGACCACTGCTGTAATTTACTTTGAGTCACTCAGGCGGTTGGAACTTCCTTTGTCGGAGGTGCCTCTGGATCAGGGTATTTATGCACTGGAACTGCTCTATGAAACCAAACGTAATGATATACCCGCTTCAGAGCTGGTACAGGCAGTACCAGTAACCTATACGGTACTCATAAAAATTGGATGATTGAATAGTAAGTACTCTGTTGCCAGGAGGTTAGAAAGCTCCGGGAATTCCGCTGTTCCTCCATGAACAGGTCTGGAGTGCATGACAGTAAAAGAATTGAATCGTGAAATGGAGAGTCCGGTTAGGGATCGTTTTTTTTTGCATACTTCAGGCATATATTGCTCCTGCAGCGGATGAGGATTTTATGCTTCTCTTTCGACATCCCGCAGTTGGAAGTTGTTATGTTCATGCTGTGTATAGCAACGGAAAAGTGTATTTGCCCCTGGGTGAGCTTTTGCGTCTTTTGGTTATCCATTTTGAAAAGAGCGAGTCAGGTACGGCATTGGAGGGCATATTCCCCGATGATTCCCCCTGGTTGATCGATCCCGATCTGTTTATTGTTCAAAAAGACAGAGAATTCTATAAGCTGACACCTGATGACTTTCGGATGGAACCCATGGATATCTTTCTACTCCCTGAATGGTTCGGATATCTTTTTGGATTGTATTTTACCGTGGATATGACCCGGCTACATCTTAACCTGAAATGCAAACATAGCCTGCCCGCGGAAGAACGCCGAAAACGTAGTGAAATAAGAAGAAGACTGAATGCCGGTGTTAAGGATCATTGCGGATTTCCCCTGCTTTTCCCGCGAAACAGAAAATTGGCCGGAGCAGGATTTGTTGATTACTCCGTAGGTGCTCAATTGAGCAGCTTTACCAACAACCTGAATTATACATTTACCGGGGGAATGGAACTGCTGGCCGGTGACATCCAGGGCTCGTTCATGGGATTCCATCATCGCACGGGCAATACCATTCAAACAAGCAATATACACTGGCGATGGGTACTCCCTGAAAATCCAATTCTTACAACAATCCGTGTCGGAAATCTGAATACCACCGGTTTGCAACACCAGCAAATTGTTGGTTATGCCATCACCAACGACCCGGTTATGCCACGAAAAATGAATGGCATACACCTGATTGATGGCCATACAATTCCTGAATCGGAAGTGGAACTTTTCGTGAATAACCAATTGGTTGATTATACACATGCTGATGAATTGGGTTATTATAAGTTTGACTGCCCGCTAAATTATGGCACAATAAGAATTAGATTGCAAATATATACTCCATCCGGTCAAATTCTTACTGAAGAAAAACAGATGCAGGTGCCTTATACATTTCTGCCCGGTGGAGTTATTACTTATCATCTTCAGGGAGGATTTATCCCTAAAGATTTTGATGTTGCAAGAGCCGACAGACAGGTTGTTCATGGAGATGTTGCCTGGGGTATTGCCAGTGGATTAACCCTGAAAGCCGGAGCTGACTATTTCGGACCCAGTTTAGTCCCTGTCTGTTACGGCAGTGTTTCTGCCCGGCTTTTTGAGCAATATATCCTGAATATTGATGTCGCTCCCGGGGCGATTCATCGCTTTCGTGCCGGGGTTACGTATGCCTCGGGAAAAAGTATGCATGTTTCTTATTCAGGATATGAAAATAACCAGGTATTTCAGGCTGCTACCGGGTCAAAAAAACTGACCGCCAATTTGTATCTGCCGTTTAAAATTTCCGGATTGTACTCCGGTCTCCGCTTCTGGGGAGAACATGTCCAATATAAAAAGAGAAGAACAGATACTAATTTTCGCCTCGGTTTGAATACCCGAGCCGGAAGGATAAACCTGCGCGTTGCCTTTGAAGAACAACTGCGCTTGCAAAATGTACAAAAGTATTCGTATGAGAAAAGCAGAATTACAGCTGCTGGTACCTGGAATGTATTGCAACGTCCCGATTTGCCCCGGTTTCTAAAAGGTATGTTCATTCGACTTCAGACACAGTTTGACGTAAAGCAAAAAGACTGGAATTCTGTATGTATGCAAATCTCGGGGAGCATAAACCGAACCAGCCGCCTGCAACTGAATGCTGATTACCATCCTTTTGACCGATACTTATTCCTGCAAAGTGTTCTGACAGTCGACCTGCCTTCCATTCGTTCTGTTACACGATTGAATTTTTCAGGAATTCAATACAATCTATCACAAAAAGTCAGCGGTTCACTGGCCCTTGATGCCGATAAACGACACCTGTCAGCGACTAACCGAAGCCGGGCCGGTCAGTGTGCCGCATCTGTCCGCATGTTTATTGACGCTAACCATGATAGCCTGTATAACGAAGGTGAGGAGATCATCCCTACTTCTGCAATTAAAATAAACGGGGGTGTGAACATCGAATCCGGAAAAGACAGTATCCTGCGTATAACACGACTACATAACTACTGGCACTACCAGGCAGAAATAATACAGTCCGCTTTACCTGATCCAACACTGGCGCCCCTGGTAAATAATTTTTCCTTCGATGCCGATCCTAATCGCTATAAACCAATAGATATCCCTTTGTATCGAACGGGAGTGATCGAGGGTACCGTGTTCGTGAAAAGGGGCGGAAATCCACCGGAAAGACTGCCCGGGGTAAGAGTCATCCTGAGAAAATTGAATCAGCATGACGAAAAAATCCTTCGAACATTTAATGATGGCGGTTTTTATGACATGAACCTCCTGCCTGGAAAATATGTGCTGGAAGTGGATCCCGCCCAAATCGGTTTTCTCCATGCATCTTGTGTTCCGGAAATGTGGGAAATTGAAGTTAAACCGCGGACAGATGGCGATTTTATTGAAGGTCTGACGTTCGTTCTCCTGACAAATGAATCAACTGAAGAGAAAGACCAGGAGAATTACGAATGACGAAGGATATGTTGGCGTAGTGTATTTTTTTTGATAATCAGATGGTGATAGTATTTGTCGTGGGGGAAGTTGTTAAGTAATTTCCAAAAAAAAACCGCTTGTCAGATGACAAGCGGCTGCTACGTTATTAAAATTCTCAGGATGTTTATTTATCCTTACATGCTGAAGAACTTTTAGCTTTGTCTGCACAACATTCAGCCTTCGCTTTGTCTCCAGATGTTGCACAACCTTCAGCTTTAGCCTTCGACGTGGATTCAGCACATCCTTCCGACTTTGTGGCTTTCGTTGCTGCCTTTTTTGACTCTTCTGCTTTCTGTGTTTTGTTGTCATCAGCAACAACTGTGACTTTTTCTTTCTCCTTAACTGTGACTTTCTCACTTGCTGTTGATAGGGAAAGCCCGTAAACCATTAAAATGGCTAATACAACTAGTACTCGTTTCATCTTTTCAAATTTTAGTGTTAACAAATTATTCTGTTATAAAAATCTGCATCAAGATTACAAACAATTATTTTAAAATCCAAAAGAATATTAATATATTTTTATCTTAAATTAAAGGATTTTATTTATATTCTTGACTGATAGCGGGATAGTTTATAAAAAAAATGAAGCTATACGATTTGGTTTGCACGTATAGCTTCTTTATTTGCATGAAGAATATTGAGATTATTATTTTTTGAATTTAGGGACTGTTTTGGTTTTGTTTTTTAGCCTGTTTAATTCATGCGTTTAGTTTGATGCAGATGCAAGGCGCCGGAACCCGCAGGCATAGTTATCTATTTCAAGGGTTTCGCAACGAAGCAGATGCATTGAAATAAACGCACTTGTGAAAAATGTTTTTCGTTCATCTGTATTATAAATCATTTGCAAATAACACTTTACCAATTCAAAAATATTTTTTATGAATTAAACAGGTTAGAAATATTTTGATCTGTTTTTTGCTCAGACAAGGCAAAATTGACGCGAATAGCCATAGCTATTTAAGGAAATTTTGCAGCAGTATGAGTGAAAAAGACGCAAAATAGAATAAATGGATAAATTTAAAACAGTCTCTTAATTTATCTGGTTTCGTTCCCATGAAGCTTCACGTTTTTCTGCTTCTTTGAGCCATTGGGGCACCATCGTTTTCAAGAACTCTTCTTTTTCGGCACGGAAAGTTTTCATATCGAGTCCAATAAATTCCTGTGCTTTTTCTTTCGTGGAGATATCCGGGAAAGGAACTGCTTTATTATGTCCGAGTCCGGCGAGCAGGCGTGCCAGTTTTATTCGTGTTTCCTGAGCGATAGAGATTCCGTTGGCAATTGTTTTGCCCAATTCAACCGGGGAGTGGAAAGAACCTCCGTGAGTGGCTGCTGCGTAGTCCCAGCGCCATTGTGCATGTCGTATTCCCTGAAGGATATCTTTCATTTGTTCTTCGGTGGCTCCCAGGTCCCATGCTGTTTTGGCTTCTACGTGAGCACTGACGAGTTGATTTTCGAGTTCACGACGGATTTCAACGATTCGATCTTGTCTGTCGTACACGTCTTGTATAAGTCGGGATGTTTCTTCACGATGGCATACCTGGCATGAATTGGCGATATTGTTCAATGGCGATTGCATTTTATGATCGGTAAATTTTTGTCCGCCTTCACTGATATAAGGCATATGACAATCGGCGCAGGAAACACCGCGGGTAGCATGTATTCCGGTCATATATACTTCATAGTCGGGGTGTTGAGCCTTAAGCATAGGTGTTTTACTCAGCGCGTGGGTCCAGTCGCTGAACGCTATGTTGTCGTAATATTCTGCTATAGTTTCGGCCGAAAAGCCATTATCCCAGGGGAATGTCAGATAGTTTGCCCCTTCTGCCACATTTTTGTTGAAGTAGTATTCTACATGGCATTGAGCACATACGAGACTGCGCATTTCCTGATAACCGGCTTTTGTGATATCTCTTCCCCTGCGTTCAAAAGCTTCTACCAGAGCTGGCCTGGAAATCCTGAGGTTCATCGTTTTTTCATCGTGGCAGTCGGCACATCCAATTGGGTTCACAATTTCCTGGCCCAGCCTGGCCCAGGTTCCGGTATAGAATTGGGTTACTCCCTCCTGTTCCATAATTCTGGGTACATCCGGACTTTTACAGGTCCAGCAGGTTGAGGGCTGCAGCCCTTCATCGGGAGTTTTTGGACCTCCGGTACGGAGTGTGTTATGGACATCGGTAATGGCATAATAATGTCCGCGGCCCTGGCTATAATCCCGGGAGAATGCATATCCTGCCCATAAAACAACCATGGCGGGCTCTTCTTCGAGCATATCGATCATGGCATTGCCATTATATTTACTTCGAAATGTGGTGTCAGAAGTACCGTAATACGATTGAAACTGGCGTGGGAAATTTTGTCCCCAAACTTCATTGCGGGGTTCAAAGGATTTAATATCAACCAGGGGAACATTGACAAAAGTAGCTTCCATCCGGCGTTCAACAATGGTTGATGCCAACAATCCCAGAAGAAATACTATCACTATGGTGGCAGCAAACAGTACCCAGGCCAGCCATGGACGTTTTTCGGTTATTTTTAGTTTATTGTTCATTTTGGGTATTTTTTAATCTTTAAAATATTTTCTTAACCAATTGGGAATTGGATTATCCAGCAGGGGAACCCTGGCATAGGGTGCACTCGACAAACTGTTGAAGCTTCCGTGACCTCCCTCTTCGCGATGGCAATCGACACAGCGCCTGCCTTCCCGGATAGCTCTGTACATGTCGACCGTAGCTTCCAGTTTAGGATCAACAACTTGCTGTTCATGACATCTGATGCAGTTATTTTGTACTACCCTGGCACCCGGCTCAAGTATCATAATCGCCTGACGCTCCTTCCGGAGAGTGAAAAGGTACGAATGACGCAAACCGTCATTGGCTTTGAAATAGTATTTGTTGAAAATATTATCCTGAGGAACATGACAATCATTGCAATGTGCCCACTCTCTGTGAGAACTGCGGCTCCATGTTGCATACTGAGGTGCCATAATGTGACAATTCACACAGGCTTCAGGTTTGTCGGAAAGGTAAGCATGAGCTTTTGAAATATAAAAAGTGAAGAGTGCAATACCAACTAAAATCCCCGATGCAATGGCCACCGGAAGCATCCATTTGGGGGGGGGAAGTAGTCTTTTTAGCATCATTTCTTTGTAATATAAAAATCAAATATCAATATATTTTTACTTCAATATTGTAATAGTTGTTACAACCTGAAGAAAAAATTGTATGACTTTTTAACTATTTATAATGAAACTAAATTATTCATTTCTGAACTTTTTGTGATTTGGGGGTGGTTGAGCTGGTTTTCAAAGGAATGGTCTGAACCAAAGTGCAGGAAACGTTACGAATTTTAGAATTATAGCTTGTTTTGCTTATAATTTTTAATAATCCTTTTATTTTTGTTTGAAATTTAATATACCTAATGGGGGTTAACTGAATACCTATGCTTTTTGTAGAGCTTTAAATCTTAATAAATAATTAGAAAATCAATTCATGATCTGGAACGAAAAAATTGAATGCGCGTCACGAGAAGAACTTGCTGCAGTTCAGAGTGAAAGGTTGGTGAATACCGTAAAAAGAGTTTATCATAACGTCCCCGGTTACCGGGCTAAAATGCAGGAGAAAGGACTTGTCCCCGGGGATATTCATTCAGTGGATGACTTGTGCAAGCTGCCTTTTACTGTAAAATCGGATTTGCGTGATAACTATCCATTTGGAATGTTTACTGTCCCCATGAGTGAGATTGTCCGGTTGCATGCCAGTTCGGGGACTACCGGACGGTCGACAGTTGTCGGGTATACCCGGAACGATTTGCAAATGTGGTCGGAGGTGGTAACCCGTGCCCTTTGCATGGCAGGTGTTTATAAAAATGATATCGTTCAGGTAGCTTATGGATACGGACTATTTACCGGAGGACTGGGATTACACTATGGTACCGAAAATCTTGGAGCTACCGTCATCCCCATTTCAGGAGGAAATACAAAAAAACAGATCCAGCTGATGCAGGATTTTGGTACTTCTGTTATTGCATGTACACCATCGTATGCTTTATTCCTGACTGAAGTTATGCAGGAAATGGGAGTGAACCCCGAATCTCTGAATTTGAGGGTGGGCATTTTTGGTGCTGAACCCTGGAGTGAAAGTATGCGCCGGGAAATTGAAGATAAACTGATGATTAAAGCCATCGATATTTATGGATTAAGCGAGGTCGTGGGACCGGGTGTGTCTTGTGAATGTGAATGTCAGCAAGGTATGCATATTAATGAGGATCATTTCGTTCCGGAAATAATTGATCCTGAAACACTGGAACCATTACCTCCCGGTGAATTGGGTGAACTGGTGTTTTCAACAATCACCAAGGAAGGAATTCCTCTGCTGCGCTACCGTACCCGCGATTTAACCCGGCTTAATTATGGAAAATGTGAATGCGGCCGGACATTGGTACGGATGGAAAAATGTACCGGCAGATCTGATGATATGTTGATCATCAGGGGAGTGAATGTGTTCCCCTCACAAATTGAAAGTGTGTTGCTGGATATGAGCGAAACAGAACCGCACTACCTGCTGATCGTTGAGCGTGATGGCCCACTTGATGTTTTAAAACTCCTGGTGGAAGTACAGGAACAATTTTTCTCTGATGAAGTGCGTGAGCTGGAAGCTCTCCGAAGAAAGATCACGGGGAATATTCAAAGTACCCTCGGTGTTTCTGTGGATGTTAAACTGGTTGAACCAAAAACAATTGAAAGAACAGCCGGGAAAGCAAAACGCGTAATTGACAATCGAAAAATCTAAACATAAATGAAGGCAAAACAAGTTACGGTATTTTTGGAAAACAAATCGGGCCGACTCAATGAAGTTGCCCAGATTTTAGGAAATGCAAACATTAATATTTCTGCATTTACAGTAGCTGATACTTCTGATTTTGGGGTGTTAAGACTTATCGTTTCCGATCCGGTCAAAGCATGTGAAGTATTAAAAGAGAATTTGTTTTCAGTCAGAACCACCGATGTGGTTTTGGTGAACAGCCCAAACCGACCGGGTGCACTCTCCAGAATGCTTCAAATCCTGAGTGGAGAAGGTATTTTTATTGAATACCTGTATGCTTTTTCCATGAACGACGAAACAGCTGTTATTGCTATCCGGCCAACAGATGTTGACAGGTGTGTACAAATACTTGAAAATCATAAAGATGAATTGTCGTCCGGGAGTGGAGACTATAAATTCTGAAGAGTGTCCTGACTCCCATCCGATTTCTTATAACCCATGTTCTTTTTTAGAATGTGTATATTTGGAAATTATTTGGAAAACAGAGACGAACACGATTAAAATAGATGCGAGTTCCACCTGAGGCCTTAGAAAAAAATTAATTTTAATCAGAAATGAAACGAATAGCAGTGCAGGGAATCATTGGATCATTCCATGAAGAAGCAGCATTGAGATATTTCAATGAGAAAGTAAAAATAGTTGAGTGCAAGTCATTTACCAGCGTATGCGAGCTTATTGATGCCGATCGGGTCGATTTTGCCGTGATGGCTATTGAAAACTCTATCGCAGGTAGCCTGCTGAAGAATTACCAGCTGATTCGTGATTATCATCTTCGTATTATCGGGGAAATCTATTTGCATATCCAAATGAACCTGATGGCCATACAAGGGGTGAAACTGGACGATATTACCGATATTTATTCCCATCCTATTGCTCTGCAGCAGTGTGTGGAATACCTGGAAAAGTATTTTCCGAACGTGGAGCTGCATGAAGGGATAGACACAGCCGGAGCTGCAAAGTTTATTTCTGAAACAAAGCCTGTAAATGCCGCAGCTATAGGAAATTTAAGATCGGCTGAACTTTATAAACTTCATGTTCTTGAAACCGGAATTGAAACGAATAAGAAAAATTATACCCGTTTTCTTATTCTGGCAAAACATGGCAATCCTACAGAACAGGCCAACAAAGCATCCCTGTGTTTTGAAGTAGGCCATTTTTATGGCTCTTTGGCACGGGTATTGAATGTTTTTGCCGATAATGAAATAAACCTCACCAAAATTCAATCGGTTCCCGTTATTGGTAAACCCAATGAATATACCTTTCATGTGGATGTAGAGTGGGAAATTCCTGAAAACTATGAAAAAGCCATTCACCAGGTGCTGAAAAGTGTTTCAAGCCTGGCTATCCTGGGAGAGTATAAACGGGGTGAATTGTATATGCATGATCAGTAAATTGTAATGAGTAATAATGGATAAAACAGCGATCTTCTTTGGCCCGGACGGCGGAGCTGTACACCGGGTAGCAGAAAAATTGAAAAAGGTAATCGGGGATGATAACGTCGTTCTGGTGCCTGTTAAGAATGCTTCGGTTCGTGACCTGGAGAAGTATGATAAAATTATTTTTGGGTTGTCAACTGTGGGAAAGGAAACATGGCAATCAGAATATTCCAACCCCGACTGGGCAAATTTTTTGCCTGAGATTGGAAAAACCAGGTACGAAGGAAAAACAGTGGCAATTTTTGGTCTGGGTGACCATGTTACTTATGCAGCTACTTTTGTAGACCATATTGCCTTGTTAGCCAAAGAACTGATGAATAACGGAGCAGTCCTGACCGGGCAGATACCAATAGATGACTATGAGTTTGAAGCATCAGAGGCAGTTGTTGATGGCAAGTTTTTAGGTCTTCCTGTTGATGAAGACTTCGAACCGGAAATGACAGATCAACGCTTGACAAACTGGGTGGAACAACTTCGGCCACACTTTAGATTTTAACAAGATAAAATGACAGAAAATTCACCTTTCAGCAAGGAAATAGTTGATGAAAAGATCAAAGAACTCAGAATTTCCGACCCTGGCAAAGCTACTATTCGTGAAATTGTTGCCCTGGTAAACCTGGTAGAAGAGGAGACAGGCAAAAAATTTATACGCATGGAAATGGGTGTTCCCGGTTTGCCACCCGCTCAAATTGGTGTACAAGCAGAAATTGAAGCGCTTAACCGTGGGGTGGCAGCTATATATCCTATGGTCGATGGGATCAAACCTTTGAAGGAAGAAGCTGCCCGTTTTGTGAAAAATTTCCTTCACATCGAGGTCTCCCCCCGATCATGTATCCCTACTGTCGGTTCAATGCAGGGAACCTTCGCCGCTTTCATGGCAGCAGGTAATGCTGAAAAGAAGAAAAATGTAACTTTGTTTATTGATCCCGGATTTCCTGTCCAAAAACAACAAATGCAGGTGTTGGGACAGAAATATGAATCATTCGATGTGTTCCGTTTCCGCGGTAAAATGCTGAGACCTAAACTGGAAAAATACCTGTCAAAGGGAAATATCTGCTCAGTCGTCTATTCCAATCCGAATAACCCTGCCTGGATTTGCTTGACTGATGAAGAACTGAAGATCATTGGTGACCTGGCCAACCAGTACGGTGTGATTATCATGGAAGACCTGGCCTATTTTGGAATGGATTTCAGAAAAGATTTCTCCAAACCGGGGGAGCCTCCCTATCCGCCAACCGTTGCAAACTATTCCGATCAGTATATCCTCTTTATTTCCAGCTCCAAAATTTTCTCATATGCCGGCCAGCGTTGTGCCCTGATGATCATTTCTGATTCCCTTTTCAGCCGCGATTACCCGCACTTACAACAACGGTTTGGAGGTACCGATTTTGGCAGTACCATTACACAAAGATTGTTGTACGCTATCTCATCCGGAACAGGTCACTCGGCTCAGTGGGCGTTGACCGCTATGCTTAAAGCCGCTAATGACGGCCAGTTCAATTTTATTGATGATGTAAAGGAATATGGAGAGAAAGCCAAAGTAGTGAAGAAGCTATTCCTTGAGAATGGATTTGATATGGTGTATAAAAAAGACCTGGACCAACCTGTTGCCGATGGCTTTTATTTTACTATTTCTTATCCGGGAATGTCAGGAAATCAGTTGGTGGCCAACTTGCTCTATTATGGGATCAGCGCTATTTCACTTGATAATACCGGCAGCAGGGAACAAGGGATCCGGGCATGTGTTTCATTTGTAAAACGTGAACAGTTTGCTGATTTGGAACAGCGACTGAAACTTTTTCATGCACATTTCTCTCAAATGTTATGAATCAATCGGAATGGATCAGAAAAAAGTAATTTCCAGGTATAACCTGACTCTCGAATTACTGAAAAAGTTTGAGCTAAAAAACAGACCGGTTATTCTGAAAAAAGGAGAGTCATTTCTTCGTTATGGTGAGCGAACTCAAAAGATAGGTATTCTCATCAGCGGACTGCTTTATTCTTCCTATATAGCCGAAAGTGGAACCGAATGGATCTCCCGTTTCTTTTTCCCTCCAAATAATTTTATTATTAGCAATCACCGTAGTTTCTACCAGGGGAAATATTCCAGTGAATCCATCCGTTCATACGAGGATTCGGAATTAATTTACATAGAAAAAGATGAGTTTAAATATTTACTTGACCATAATCCTCCATTTGAAAGAACCGTTCGTATCCTTGCTGAGGAGAGTTATGTCCAGGCTTTGGAGCGCATACATTCTTTTCAATCGCTGCAGGCAGAGCAACGTATCAGGAAGTTTTTTGAAGAGTATCCCGAGTTGGGGAAAAAGCTTCAACGTCAGCATATTGCCTCTTATTTAGGTATCCATAGGAATATCCTTACCCGATTTCTTTATAAAATTTGATAAACGCAACATTAGTTGCATATTATCAATGCTGTAAAAAATAGTTTTACGCAGTTAAATCCGGTTTCTGAGTGAAGCCGAAAAAAATGAATAGTTTTGTGGTTTTTTAATTTTGGACAGAGTTTTTTAATGATCAGAGTGAATGACCCGGTTTTTTAGTGTTT
>JAQVON010000118.1 GCA_028702595.1 Mariniphaga sp.
TATTCAATACCATTCCGGTAAGTTTTTTTTTGTCATCCCAGAAAAACATCATTTCTACCCCATGGTCTTCATATCCTTCAATGTGTGAAAAATCTTCTCTGTCTGTACCTCCATACATTACAGCAGTTCCCTTTCCAAAACCACTTGGTACGGGTTCAAAATAAACTGCACGCCGGTTTTGTCCAACAACAGCGTGTCCCAGTCCCCAACTCATACCTGCCGGCTTACGAGTATTCCAGGCTTCCACTGCAGCACTTACTACTTGTTCTGCAGCAAATTTGACATATTCTGACGGTTGTAGAGCATTCTCCGGGATATCGTATTTTCCTTCGGTCATAACCGGGCCGGCATGGGTATGTGTTGCATTTAATATCAATTTATTCAAGTCGAATGCAGGAAGTTCTTTTTTTAACATACTTCTAACTGCTCTATCCAGGGATCCTCTTATAGCCACAACATCGCAGGAAACCATAATGGCTGTTTCAATACTTTTACCTTCTTCTCTGGTTTCAAGAGCCAAAGCTGTACATGTCACAGGATCCATAACATCTGTGCTTATCCGGGTATGAAACTGCCCGGCAAGTGCAACAGGTTTTTCCGGCGTTATACTTTTTGTGGACCATCCTGCATAAAGTTCGTGAGGTATTTGATTAACGGCATAAGAATTATTAGAACTTAATTGAACCAAAAACAACACAATTAAAACAGCACATCTTTTTACATTCTTATTCATTTTATCACAAATTATAATCATTACAAAATTTCTAAATTATTCTTTTAACCTGGGCTTAACTCCGACTGGTCTAGCCCCTTATTATTCAAACAATCGTTACAGAGCGTTCTATAAATATAAACTTTTCCACCGATATTTACTCAGACAAAGTGTTTTACATATTGGTGAGGCCAGCGCACATATCGTTCTTTTAAGAGACACAGGAGATAGATGCATCATTCCCCAGGTATCATTGGCAATAATTTGTAGCTATTCCCTGACATACTTTCTGATCATGTCAATCAACTCTTCTGCTTTGATGGGTTTGGCAATATAGTCATTACAACCGGCTTCGATGGCTCGCTCCTTATCGCCTGAAAAAGCATAGGCGGTTTGCGCAATAATCGGAATTGTTTTGTTGAGTAACCTGATCGCTCTGGTCGCCTCAAACCCATCCATCACAGGCATCTTCAAATCCATAAGAATTATAGAGATATCACGATCCGACCGAAATGCTTCTACCGCCTCCTTTCCATTCGCGGCATGTATAATCATAATCTTCTCCCTCTTTAAAACAACATCTAAGTATTGATAACTAATTTCATCATCCTCAGCAACAAGAACGACTTTATCCTTTAATGCAATTTGTTTATTTACCTTCTCTTTCTCCATTGGAACTGCTCTGATTTTGCCTGAAATATCGGGTAGACTAAAATAAAATGTACTCCCCTTCCCCACCTCAGAATCAACCCAGATTCTCCCACCAAGTTGATCGGTATATGCATTAATAATGGAAAGACCCAGTCCGGAACCTTCATAAGCACGCGATAATCCCATGTCAGCCTGTATAAACCGGTCAAAAACTGAATGGATCTTATCAGCCGGTATCCCGCATCCGGTATCCTGAACAAAAAAGACCAACTGATCATCTTCAGCATAATTTCCAATCCTGATGGTTCCCTTGTCAGTAAATTTTATGGCATTTTTAATCAGGTTGATCAGAATACCTTCAAACTTGTTCTTATCGGTTTTCAAAAGCTTTTTATCGTCAGGTATCTTCTCAGAAAGAAGTAGCTCTATTCCTTTTTCTTCCGCTTGGGGTTTAAAAATCTGATAATACAACTGCAAAATTTCCGAAACATGAATAACCGAATACGTTATATCCTGAATACCTGCTTCAATTTTCGAAATCTCTATAATATCATTGATGGTCCCCAGCAACCGTTGTCCGCTTTTATTTACCAGGGTGATATACTCCTGCCTTGTTTCGTCCTCCAGGTCAGGCATGTTCAGCAAGTCGAGGAAACCGATAATACTGTTCATCGGGGTTCGTATTTCGTGGCTCATATTGGTCAGGAATGCCGATTTCAACTTATCATTAATTTCTGCTTTCTCTTTAGCCTGGATCAGTTCGTTTTCCCAGTTCTTTCGCTCACTGATATCACGGATAATCATACTGGTAAAAACTTCACCTTGACTATTCTCAAAAAGGGCAGAAGTTATTTCAGCCGGAAATTTTGAACCATCCTTCCGGACATAAGTAAGCTCTCCATTAACAAATCCATGCATCTCACGTTCTTTCAGCAAGACAAGTAACCGGGGATCTTCCAGGTCTACAACACCTGTTCTGCCCAAACTACATATCTCTTCCTCCGACATTTTAAACATAGTACAGGCAGCCTGATTGGCTGAGAGTATCTGGCCATCCGGCTTTGTCAACAGAATGGCATCCATACTGTTATCCATAATTAGCCGGTTATGCTCTTCACTTCGGCGCAAGGCAATCTCAATTTTTTTTCTTTCAGAAAAATCATGAATAATAGCATGCAGAAATATTTTTCCGCCAATGATCACCTCACTGTTGAAATTTTCAATATCCACAACTTCGCCGTTAGCTTTTCGATGTTGAAATTCAAACCGGGCATTTTCCATGTCCCTTGCTGCCTGTATATAGCTGTTCACCTCATCAGGAGGAAGAATATTTATCTGCGACATATCCATGTTGGTCAGTTCCTCAATACTCCAGCCATAAAACACAGCTGCAGCTTCATTGGCATCCACTATTTTTCCATTTTCGGGATCGATGATCAGCTTAACCGCGGCATGTTCGTGAAAAATATTACGGAATTTTTCTTCACTTTCCATCAACTGTATTTCAGTCAGTTTTCTTTCTGAAATATCCTCAATATACCCCTCAAGGAACAACAGGTTCCCGTGATCATCATAAACACCTACCCCCCGCTCTAAAATCCACAGGGTTTCCCCTGAGGCCGTTTCAAGTTCATACTCAAACCGGAAAGTTGATTTTTGGGAAATAACCTCTTCCCACATCTGGAATATCCGGGCATGGTACTCTTTCTTAATGATCTGATTAAACGATAATTTCTTGTTATGAATAAAGTCATCCGGTGAATATCCTGTTACTGATCTGCAATTATCTGAAAGAAAAAGCATGGTCCAATCCTTATCGTATTTACACCGGTAAACAAATCCCGGAAGGTTACTTATCAGGGATCTAAGCTCACGTTCACGTTCCCTGATCATCGTTTCATTTTTCTTTCTTTCCGTGATATCCAACACAGTAAAGGAAATTCCAGTGGATGGGTCGGAGGTGTCGATAGGTGTGGAGGCAAGCAGCACATCAATTATTTCACCATCTTTCCTTTTCCATCGGGTTTCAACTACTCCGGTACCATTCCGGGCAATTTGTTCATATTTTTCTTTTCCGACATAATCAAAATCTTCCTTTCCTGGGTATAAGAAACTAGTTTCCCTGCCAATAAGTTCTGATGCATCGTAACCGGAAATTTCACAAATGCGCGGATTCACTTCCACAAGTACCCTATCTTTGACCACGCCTATCCCCGTAGGGGCCACCCTGAAAATGCTTTGCAGTTTTTTCTCCCGGTCTTTCAGCTTTTCCTCTGTTTGCCTGCTCTCTGTAATGTCTTGAATAATACAGTGCGTTTTCTTCATCTGTCCATGGTCCGTGTAGCCTATTCGTCCTTTAATCGCAATCAACCGGGCTGATCCGTCCTGGTGCTTCATGTACATCTCAGCCTGCACCTTCCCGTCTTTTCTGAAATCGGAAAATTTTTCGCGAAAGATTTCTATTTCTTCAGGAAGAAGGAATTCTCCAAACCACCTGCCGGTTACCTCTTCCTTATTGTAACCCAACGTTTCGGACCAGGCCTGATTGACTTCAAGAAATTTTCCGTTTTCATCCAGCGACTGATAACCCAGCGGTGCCCGTTCAAACAAATTATAGAATCTTTCTTCACTTTGTCGTAAATAAATTTCGCTTAGCTTGTAATCAACAACCTCGCGGGCAACATCAGCCAGAAAGCTTAAGTTCTCTGCTTCATCATCGGTATAGACGGCCGGTTTATTCCCAATCCCAAACACAGCAACAACTTCATTTTGATGTACAACAGGAACAACCATTAACCGGTTAAATTCATCCTGAATACCCGGCATCTTCATTTGGGAAGAATGGATGGTACAATCATTGTAAATGGCATATTTTTTCTTACGGACAGCTTCTGCCAAAACGCCCGAATCATCCAATGCAAAATAGTAATGATTCTCGTCATCCGTTGGAAACTCCGTCTGTGTCCGGGATGACCACGACTTGAGCATCAGCTTTTCCTGCCCCGGCTCCAAAAAATAGATAAATCCAATGGGACTCTTAAAAATGACTCCTGTTTCATCCAGCATCCTAACCAGGGCTTGATCCAACGGATAATCAAAGCTAAATTCAAAAAACTTCAGCCTGATATTTATCAATTTGTGCTTGATGCGCTCTTCAGTCTGATCATTGAAAACGATGATCACCCCCAGGATATTCCCATGTGAATCCCTTACAGGGGCACAACTCTCATGAATAGGTGTCTCTTCACCACGTTTGGCTATAAGCAGGGTTTGGTTTGCCCACACAATTTTTTTCCCGTCACGAATCACTTTTTCAACCGGATTTTCCTGCTTTAATCCTGTATCTTCATGAACAATATGAAAAACTTCTTCAATATTTTTTCCTTTTGCTTCCTTCTCCGTCCACCCGGTTAGTTTTTCTGCCACCGGATTTAAATGTTTCACGATCCCATACTGATCGGTGCTGATCACTCCATCGCCAATGCTGTAAAAGATTGCACTAAATATTTCCTGCGCCTGAAACAGAGCTGATCGCTGCTGCAATAGTTCTTTGTAAAACTTACGCTGACGTAACTGATAAAACCAAATAACAATGGCTACAATAAACATAATCCCTAATGCAATAACTATCATGATCCACAGCGCATGCCGTTTTAATTCCTGATATAGCTCTTCTTCGCTAATTTCTGTAACAATATACCAGGATGTTGTATCCACCCTGCGGATATCGGCAAGAACACGCTTCCCCCGGTAATCCTTCCCCTCTACAATGCCTTCATATCCCTGAATTGCTTTTACAGCTGTCACCTCTGTACTGTCAGCTGAAATGGAAAGATCAAGCCTGGAATTGTCAACGTGACGCAGTTTATTTAAAAAATAAACGCGGTCACCCTGTTTTTTGACAAGATAGGACTCTGCAGTTTGTGTTAAAGTAGGCCAGGTGGTAATAAGAGGATACATATAAGTATTGGGATCAATCTGAAAAATTACCGCAGCAATAATATCGGTTCCCTTGTCAACAACGGGAGCAATAATCTCCATGTGTATCCGCTCATGTGTGTTACAATAATAAAAGTCACGAATGGTAATCCTTCCAGATCGAAATACGGATGCAGCATTCTCTATGGTTATGGGATCAATTTCAGATGCAGGATTAAAGCTAAACACTAACTCCTGTTTATCATTTACAATGATAATGTTGGCATACCTTTTATCGGTCATAATTCCCGACAAAGCACCGTGGTACAATCTTTCAGCCTCCACATTATCAGAAAGTATCCCGGCAATGTAATGTCCATATGGCTGGTTGGAGGTAAAAAAGGATGCCTCCGAAAATCTCTCCTTTAACCATTGAGTTAACTGTTCCGATTTTAAGCGGCCAATAGCATGAAGTTCATTGTATTTTTCACGTTGAATACGTTGCTTTTGTTGCTGGAAAAAATAAAATGCCCCACTCACCAGGATAAGACTGATTACCATTATAAATACTGAAAGTTGAAATTTAAGTTTTTGGCCAGATATGGGTTTCATTTTCAAAAAATTATTTACAAACGACAAATAATAGCTGAATGGATCTCTTTCTGCATCATATCATTTCTTATCAACCATCTTTTTAATTCTTCCTAAACATTTATATTTCTGATTCCTGGCGCTGGCAGCTGATGCATACCCCAATTCCAGTGCAATCTCTTCCCAGGTCATCTTTTTATAATAAAATAAATTCAGTAACTTCGTGCAGGGTTCTCCCAATGATTCAACGGCTTCCTTCACCTTCTCAAAGTTATCCGGGGGTTCTTCCTGAAAAAATGAAGTATAAGGCCTCAC
>JAQVON010000119.1 GCA_028702595.1 Mariniphaga sp.
ACCTGCAATATAAAAGATTCCACATACTAGAAAGTATATCGGAAGAAAAAATAAAAGAATTAATGACGAAATTTAATTCCACTCCCGGAATCGACAAAATCGGTTGTTTAAGACAGTCAATTTCTGTCATCTATAATCCATACGAAATTAGTGAAAAAGAAATATTGAAAAGTTTATCTGCCCTTGGATTAACGGTTACAATCGATGACAAAAAATCGTTTAAAAAAAGGCTAAAAAAGATGGCGGAAGAAAACAAGAAAGATTTTGGCGGGAAACGATTGGATTGCTGTGATATGAATAATTAAAAAAGTTTAAAAATGGGGATTATGCAAAATCAGACGCAATATAACAATTTTAAAAGTGAAAAATAATTATTCAATAAGTGCTATGAAAAACATTGCTTTATCAAGAAAGGGCAAATGTCTGTCATTAAAGTATGAGGGGCAAAAAGCAAAATTGTTATGGCAATGCGAATTTGGGCATAAATGGGAGGCGAGCCCAAATAGTATTATTCATCTTAAAAGTTGGTGCCCCGAATGTGCTGGCAATAAAAAATATGACTTGGCACAAGTTCAACATATAGCTCAAGTTAGAGGGGGCAAATGTTTATCGAAAGATTATACAAACTCAAAAGTAAAATTATTATGGGAGTGTGGAAAAGGACATAAGTGGTATGCTACAACTTTTAGCATAAAAACAAGAAATAGCTGGTGTCCTGAATGTAAGAGTTATTTAAATCATTAAAATTAAAAGTTATGAAAAGGTTTAAAGTGGTAAAGAGATTATTTGAAAAATTCAGTGGTTCAAAAACGCTAATATTATTATTAGTTGTTAGTCTGATTTTGTCGAGCTGCACGGTTATAAAACCAGGATTTAAGGGTGTTTTAAATCGTCCGTTTGGAAAAGGGTTGCAAACAGATAAAGTTTTTCAGGATGGCATTTTTGCTCGTGGTGTTTTTACAAATATAATTCAATATGATGTAAGGCTAAGGAGTTATCAGGAACAAATTGACATATTAACATCTGATCAATTGCATACAACAATTGCCTTGTCGGTTACAGTAAAACCAGTTGAATCAGAAATTCCGGATCTTATTTTGGAAGTCGGACAGGATTATTATGAAACCGTTGTAAAGCCAAATTTCTTTTCAGTAACAAGAGGCATTATGGCAAAATACAATTACGAAGAAATTTCAACAAAAAGTTTAGAAATTGAAAAGTTAATTTTTGCTGAACTGAAAGAAAGATTTGAGGGGAAACACATATATCTCGATAGGGTCACACTCGATCACATCATGTATTCGCCCTTGGTAACCAATGCCACAGATACAAAACTTGTAACAAAACAAAAATTAGAGCAAGCGAGCATAGAAGTTGAAATTGCTGAAAAGGAGGCTGATATACAAAGGATAAACGCGGAAGGGCAACGGGATGCCCAGCAAATAATCGACCAGGGCCTGTCGCAAAGATACCTTCAGTTTAAAGCCCTTGAAGTACAAGATAAGTTGTCGAAAAGCAACAACGCGAAATTTTTCTTTGTGCCGGTTGGCAAGGACGGTTTGCCCATCATTATCGATGCAGGCTCAAACGAATAAAAGGAATAAACCTGAATTATATCGGATTAATTTTCCTGTCAACAAAATGAAACATGTTGCTAAAAATTGAAATAAAGAGACAAAACAACAGTAATATATTAATTTAAAATTCAATGTTATGAAGAAAAAAGTATTCTTATCAATGATTGCCGTTGCAGTGTTAAGCATAACGGCATTCGGGAATTCCAAAACCGAAAAAATTGAAAAGTTTAAAGTGAAGGGCACTTGCAGCACATGCGAAACCCGTATTGAAAAAGCAGCTAAAGGTGTTGCCGGGGTGACATTTGCCGAATGGAGCGAAGAAACCCAAATGATAGCTGTTTCGTTCGACGATTCAAAAACGGATGTCCACAAGATACACATGGCCATTGCAAAATCCGGTCACGATACAGAAATGCACAAGGCAAAAGATGAGGATTATAACAGGTTGAATGCTTGTTGCAAGTATGATAGAACAGGGCTCAATACAGAGATGGGTGGCCACGAGAGGCACAATCATTAAAATAAACTGAAAATTTATGGTTTTTCCTTTTTGGGATATCGGTTAGGCATGGGCTAAACCATAAAAGGCAAAATTATGCAACTCTTTTTTAAAATGATGTAACAGTTGACAATCAATAGTTTAGTAAATTTGGTATTGAGGAAAGGCGGTAAGATCCCCGGAACATTTTGTTCCGGGATCTTCTTCCAAAATCGAAAAAAGAAAGGAGTACGTTATGTTTTTAAAATTATTGATTGTTTCGGTTATCCTGGTTGCTTTCACCATGTTGGCGCTGGGAGTGAAATTGTTTTTTGATAAAAATGCGGAATTTACCGGCCATAGTTGTGCCGGCGACGACCGTGAGTTGAACAATGTTGGCGGCGGTTGCAGCAGTTGCGAAATAAAAGAAATAGCCAACTGCACGGAAAATGAAAAATAGTAAATAATAGTTGGATGTGGGGATAGCCTTTGATGGCAGGAATTGCGAAAAACCGAAAAGAGGATAAAATGGGAAGATTGCGTTTTTCTGCGCTTCCTTTCTCCTTTCCAACATAAAACTTCAAAATTATGAAACTTATAAAAGCTTATATCAGGTACCGTAAACTGGAAGAAGTTTACAATGGTTTAAACGATGCAGGTTTTTGCTGCATGACCTTTGCCGAGTGTGAGGGTACAGGTCAGTATTCCGACCACGAAAAGGAACACATTAGTTACAAATACCCTTTTGCCGATGCTTACCGTGTGATTAAACTGGAAATTTTGGTGGCAGAAGAACATGTGAATCCGGTTGTGGAAATTATTCGCAAGAACGGGCGGACAGGCTACCGTGGCGATGGGATGATTATCATTTCACCGGTTGACGAGGTTTACAAAGTGAGAACCGATGAAAAAGGAATTTTGGCGGTTTAACCATTTGTCATTTAGACGCTAAATTAAAAAAAATGCAATGTTGCGATAGTTTAAACTGTTTGGAAAAGGGGATGATATGTGTCCCTGAAACAGAACTGCCCAGGATAGTAGTAGTTGGAGGTGGATTTGCAGGCATAAATTTCATAAAAGGTTTGAAGAATTTGCCTGTACAAGTGGTTTTGATTGACAAGAACAATTTCCATCAATTCCTCCCACTTCTCTATCAGGTAGCTACCAGCGGAATTGAACCTGACAATATTGCATTCCCATATCGTAAACTATTTGAAAAATACCGGAATGTTGTTTTCAGAATGGCCGAAGTAACACATATCAATACGACTCATAATAAATTGAGTACAAACATCGGTGTTATCCATTATGATTATCTGGTGTTGGCTTGTGGGAGCAAAACAAATTTCCTTGGCAATACAGACTTTGAAAATTTTGGCTCAGGACTCAATTCTGTAACCGATGCCCTTGACATTAGAAGCAGGCTCCTGCAAAATTTGGAAAAAGCAGCCGTTACTTGCATTGAACATGAAAAAAGGGAACTGAGTAGTGTTGCTATCGTTGGCGGAGGCGCCACCGGTGTAGAAATCGCTGGCGCCCTCGCTGAGTTTAAAAGATATATTTTACCAAAAGACTATCCGGAATTAAATAGTGTTGAAATGAAAATTTACCTCATAGAAGCTACCGGAAGGCTTTTGCAGGCGATGCCAGAAAAACTCTCCGAAAAAACATTGCACTATTTATCCCGGATGAATGTCGATGTTTTGTTGAATACATCCGTGAATTCCTACGATGGAAAAAAGGTTGTTCTTGCCGGTGAAAAGAGTTTTAGTGCAGCTACTTTTATTTGGACTGCTGGTGTAAAAGGGGATATTGTTAAAGGGCTTCCACGTGAAAGCATAAGCAGGCAAAACCGAATTTTGACAGATGATTTTGGCCGGATATTGACACTTAACAATGTATTTGCAATTGGCGATAATGCGCTTATTAAAACACACACAAATCCACATGGTCATCCAATGATTGCCCAACCAGCTATTCAGCAGGGTAAATTATTGGCAAAAAATCTGATGAAACTGATTCAAAATGAATCTATGGTTCCTTTTGAATATCAGGACAAAGGCACAATGGCAACCATTGGCCGAAAAAAGGCTGTCGCCTCGATAAAAAAGCTGAAGTTCGGTGGCTTTTTTGCCTGGCTAATTTGGTCGTTCATCCATCTCGTGTCCCTAATCGGTTTTCGAAACAAAATAATGGTCACCATCAACTGGTTATGGAGTTATTTTACTTATGAGAAAGGAAACAGGGTAATTATCAGAAGATATGAAGAAGTGAAAAAGTCAGAGTAGAACGTATAATAAAACGGAATAATCATGGACAAGCAAAAAATTACAGAAATATATCGTAAAAGGGCACCTTCTTATAATTCCGCTGTTCAATTTTTTAACCTCATCGGATGGAGGGTGAATCATTACCGGGTTGATGCTATTGAAGCGCTAAATTTGAAGCAAGGAGATAGCGTGATTGATTTATGCTGTGGTACAGGTTTGAATTTTCCGCACCTGTATAACTCGGTTGGCCCGGAAGGCAAAATAATCGGTGTCGATTTGTCCGATGAAATGTTAGAGGAAGCTGGGAAACTGGTTAAAGGGAAAGGTTGGAAAAATTTCACGTTGGTACAAAGCGATGCTGCGGAATACAGGTTCCCGAAAAATATTAACGGGATAGTTACTTCGTATGCTATTACTCTAATCCCTGAATATGATGCTATAATTAGCAATGGCTCAAAAGCTCTCGCTAAAGGCGGGAGGTTTGTTGTCCTCGATTTCAAAAAACCGAATGCGTGGCCTGAATGGTTTTCAAAGTTAATGGTTAGATTTTTTATAAAACCATACGGCGGTAGCTACGATTTAAAAGACCGCCATGCATGGGAATCATTGGAAAAATATCTCGATTTAAATGAGTTCCGGGAATATTATTTTGGGTCAACATACATTGCAACAGGAGAAAAGTAAGATGTTGAAAGACGCTGTATGTTTAGGATAAATCTGATTTAGTGGAATAATAAAAAACAAAACTAAAAGAATATGAAAACAAAAAATCTTATAGTAAGCTTTTTAATCCTGCTCCTGGTTTCTTCCACAGGCATTATGCTGGAAATTAGCCTTTCACGGCTTTTCTCCTACATGCTGAGCTACCACTTTGTTTTCATTATAATCGCTTTTACCCTTTTTGGCCTCGGTATTGGGGAGATAGCCTACTACAGATGGTCGTGGGTGAGGTCAAAAGCCCGGATATTTTATGATGTGCTCCCTTTTAGTATCCTGTTTAGTTTCATTTTACTGGTTTCACTGAACAAATCGGGCATTTTTGCAACCCCGTCATTTAATCTGATAATCAATATATTGATGGCTGTGCTGCCATTTATAGCTATTGGCGTAGTCAAGGCTGATATTTTCCATACCCAAAGGACAAAAGCCGCCTGGTTGTACAGTATGGATTTGGCTGGTTCCGCGGGAGGGGCGTTGTTAACCGTGTTTATCCTCAACAATCTCGGCCTGCCCAAAGCATTTCTTATAAGTTATGTTTTGCTCGCGATCGCCGGCCTGTTGTCCTGGGTTTCACTTTCCGGTAAAAAAAACCAGCCCTACCTGAGAGGGGTAATTTGGGTTGTGCTGGTGGCTTTCCTGGGATGGGCCAGCTTTTGGGCATACAATTTTAACCCCTCCATCAGTAAGGACAACGACAAAGATATGTTGCGGCTGATGAGCAACCCGGCAATTAAAAGCCGGATTATTGAAACGGAGTGGAATTCGTTTGGAAAAACCGATTTGGTTGAATTAACAAATCCTGACGGCAGCAGCGAAAAAGTAATGTTCGTTGATGGCGCGGCGGGCACCACCCTGGTGAGTATTGAAGAAATTGAAAACAACAAGGGGGAACACGCCCATCAGTTCGCGCATTTTCCGGCAACCTTCGGGCTGAATTTGCTGAAGGAAAAAGAAAAAGATTCGGTTTTGATAATTGGCCCGGGAGGGGGTGTTGACATGGCAGCCACCTGGCTCTTGAATTTCAGCCAAAT
>JAQVON010000052.1 GCA_028702595.1 Mariniphaga sp.
TCATTACCGACCTGTAATTTTCTTTTTTTATAGTTTGGATGGCATTCACGCTACACCAGTCGAACTCAACCGAGCTGCCGATGCGGTATGCTCCAGATCCCAGCACAATCACTGATTTATGGTCGCGCAGGTAGGAAATATCGTTTTCGCTGCCGTTATAGGTCAGGTAGAGGTAGTTGGTGAGGGCAGGGTACTCGCCGGCCAGGGTATCTATCTGTTTTACATATGGGGTTATCCCCTGGCTTTTTCTGATTTCTCTGACTTTCAGTGAATCTTCCTGAACCTTCTCTCCGGGATTATCCAGGATGATACGTGCGATCTGGAAATCAGAAAATCCGGTTTTTTTTGCGAGTTTCAGCAGGTGTACTGGCAGCTCTTCGAGTTGTGAAACCTGTTCCAGTTCCCTTTTGATATTATAAATATTTTTGAGGCGGTAAAGAAACCAGCGGTCAATTTTTGTTTTTTCATAGATGTCTTCAATCGTATAGTTCCGGTTAAAAGCTTCAGCAATGGCAAAAATTCTTCTGTCAGTTGGGTGGGCGAGCTCGGTTTCAATTTCTTCCAGATTTATTTCTTCTCTGTTGCCAACGAATCCGTGCATTCCAAGGCCTACCATTCTTATTCCCTTTTGGATAGCCTCTTCAAATGTTCGTCCGATCGCCATAATTTCCCCAACGCTTTTCATGGAGCTTCCAATATTTTTTGAGACGCCGAAAAATTTATTCAGGTCCCAGCGTGGAATTTTCACTACACAGTAGTCAAGGGCAGGTTCAAATGCAGCAGTGGTTATTTTTGTTACGGAATTTCTCAGTTGGTGCAGGCCATAACCCAGGCCGAGTTTAGCAGCCACGAAGGCAAGTGGATAGCCTGTTGCCTTTGAGGCCAGCGCTGATGAACGGGAAAGTCGTGCGTTCACTTCAATGACACGGTAATCTTCCGAGTAGGGGTCTAGGGCAAATTGAACGTTACATTCGCCGATTACTCCCACGCGGCGGATGATTTTTATGGATATCTCTCTGAGTTTATGGTATTCTGCATTGGATAAGGTTTGGGAGGGAGCGACAACAATACTTTCCCCTGTATGTATGCCTAACGGGTCGAAATTTTCCATATTACATACGGTGATACAATTGTTGAAGCGATCGCGGACAACTTCGTATTCCACTTCCTTCCATCCTTTGATCGATTCTTCGATTAGTATTTGTGGTGAATAGGAAAAGGCTTTTGCTGCCAGTAATTCCAGTTCATTCTCGTTTTCACAAAATCCACTACCCAATCCTCCAAGGGTATAGGCTGCCCTGATGATAATAGGAAATCCAATTTTTTGTGCTGCAATTTTTGCATCTGCCATGTTTATAGCGGCATTACTCTGGGGCGTTTTTACGCCAATTTCATCCAGCATTTTTCGGAAAATATCACGGTCTTCTGTATCAATGATCGACTGTACCGGTGTTCCTACTACTTCAACGCTATATTTTGCCAGCACACCCGTTTCGAAGAGCGTGACGCCACAATTTAGGGCAGTTTGTCCTCCAAATGCGAGCAATATACCCTGAGGTTTTTCTTTTTTGATGACCTCTTCCACAAAGAATGGGGTAACCGGAAGAAAATAAATTTTATCGGCTATATCTTCTGATGTTTGGATCGTGGCAATATTTGGATTGATCAGTACGGTCTCCACCCCTTCTTCCTTCAAAGCTTTCAAGGCTTGTGATCCGGAATAATCAAATTCTCCTGCTTCTCCAATTTTTAAAGCTCCTGAGCCCAGGATGATTGCTTTTTTAATTTCTTGATTCATCTTATTCAAAGTGTTAAATGTTTAAAATATAAGATGAAATTCACATATATTTTAATCATTTTCGTTTGTATTAAACTTGTCATGCTCATTGTTTTGCTTTCTTGATATTCTGAATAAATTCGTCAAACAGAAATTCTGTATCTGTCGGACCGCTTGCAGCTTCCGGATGAAACTGTGTGGAGAAAAAGGGTTTGAATTTATGTTTTATTCCCTCGTTGGTATGATCATTTGCGTTGGTAAAAAGCGGCTCCCAGTCTTGCGGAAGAGATTCGGTGACAACCGCATAGCCATGATTTTGAGAAGTGATGAAGCAACGGTCGGTTCCATTTAACAGTACCGGTTGATTATGACTTCGATGTCCGTATTTAAGCTTAAAGGTTTCTCCTCCTGCGGCACGTGCCAGCAATTGATTCCCCAGGCAAATTCCCATAATTGGTTTGTTATCCTGCAGAATTTTTTGAATGATTTCGATGGTTTCACCACAACTGGAGGGGTCTCCCGGGCCATTCGAAATGAAAACGCCATCGTATTCTTCCCGGGTAAAATCATAATTCCATGGTACCCTGATCACCGTCGCATCCCGTTTTAACAAGCAACGAATAATATTGTTTTTTACTCCACAGTCAATGAGCACAACCCGTAGGCTGCCTTCCCCGTATACTTCACGTTTTGTACAACTCACTTTGGCTACCAGATTCTCCTTGTTGGGGTCGTAAAATGTTTTCAGCTCTTCTTCAAATTCAATCTTCCCGAGCATAGAACCTTTTTCACGTAAAATTTTTGTTAAGGCACGTGTGTCGATATCAAAAATTCCTGGAATCTGATATTCCCTTAGCCAGTCTGACAAACTTTTTTCTGCATTCCAATGACTGAACTCAAAGGAGTAATCAGCAATAATCAATCCGCTGATATGCAGCTTGTGTGATTCAAAAAATCGTGATAAACCCCCTTCTGTTTTCCATCCGGGAACACCATAATTGCCAATCATTGGGTAAGTTGACACCAGCAATTGGCCAGAGTAGGAAGGATCAGTCAGGCTTTCCGGATATCCTGTCATGGCTGTGTAAAAAACTACTTCCCCGGATGTAGATTTTTCACTTCCAAATGATTTCCCCGTGAAGATAGTCCCATCTTCCAGGGTTAGTCTTGCTTGTTTCACTTTCAACATTTATGTAAGTCTTAAAAAAAATGCGCTTGCCCCAAATTGGGTTCAAACGCATTCCTTTGTTTTATACTGCACAAAAACTTCGTTCCGGTATTGTTTCCCATAAAAGATATTGTGAATTTTTATGACATATTTTACGCAAAATTAGAAATATTTCCTGATAAAAAGAGGTCAAAAATAAAAAATGTATATTTTTGCATTGAATTTGAATTTTTATTCATATTGAAGATGTTTACAAGAGAAGGAAAGAGAATCATTTTTTAAAATTAATTACAGGAATGAAAAACCGTGTACAGCGTCAGCTTGAAGTCAGAAAAATAATTGCCAAAGGAAATGTGCATAGTCAGGAAGAGATTTTAGCCGCCCTGAAGATCAAGGGATTTGATCTGACACAGGCCACTTTGTCGCGCGATCTGAAATTCCTGCAGGTGGCCAAGGTGCCTCATCCGTTAAGTGGTTATATTTACATCATTCCCGATAGTGGTCAGGGCGACACTACAGTGGTCAGATCGAACGATAATTTTTTAGCTGAAGGTTTTAAGGGAATAGAATTTTCCGGGAACCTGGCTGTTATTAAAACGTTGCCAGGGTATGCGAATACTATTGCGGCGGTGATTGACAGTGCCCGCCAATGGGAAATTCTGGGTACTGTAGCCGGAGATGATACGGTGTTGATTGTCAGGCGGGAAGGTACTACGCATAATGATTTAAAGAATGCCCTGGTTGCCATCATTCCAAAACTGAAGAACAAATTGTAAAACAGAGCGATAATAATGAGGTAAATATCTGAGAAGATAAGCAATTGTAATGAGATGAAAGATTTAAAGAAAATAAAGGTTGAGGTTGCTTCTGAGAAACATATTAAGTATGTTCAGGAGATCAATGATGCCATTGATCTGGCTTCTAAACAGCGGGGTACAGGTATTGCCAGGCGTTCAGATGAGTATTTAATGGCAAAAATGAATGAAGGGAAGGCGATTGTTGCGCTTGAAGGAGAGCAATTTGCCGGATTTTGTTATATTGAAACCTGGGGGAATAAAGGGTTTGTGGCTAATTCGGGGCTGATTGTAGTTCCTGAGTACAGGGGAGTTGGATTGGCTAAAGAAATCAAAAAGAAAGCTTTTCAGTTGTCTAGGAAAACATATCCAAATGCAAAAATTTTTGGGCTGACTACCGGTTTAGCTGTAATGAAAATAAATCATGAGCTAGGGTATCGACCGGTTACATTTTCGGAATTGACCGATGATGATCAATTCTGGAATGGCTGCAAAGGGTGTGTTAATTATGATATTCTGGAACGTATGAACCGGACGAAGTGTTTGTGTACCGGAATGCTATATGACCCTGCCTGGGAAAAGACAGCTAAAAACGGAAGCAGTATCCGCAAGCGCAGTTTACTGGAAGTGATCCAGAAATTGAAACCTAAAAATGGATTCAAAATACAAAAAACCGAAATGACGAAAAGTAATCATGACGAGTGACAGGACTTCAAATTCAAGAGTGGGAAGAGCAATCGAATAAAAACAGACTTAAAAGGAAAAAGTCATTCGTTTTGTTTGAATTGGATAGCAGGGTTGTCATAGCCTGGAATATTTTATAGAGACAAAGGTGTGATTGTTTTATTCATGCCGGATAAACAGAATGTAATCAACAGATGATATGAACATGACATTTTATGTCACCAACAAATAGGACGAAAATGATTTGAGTTCTCCCGATTTCAGCGGGATTACCATTCAAAATAAACAAATGAATAAAATGAAAAAAAAATTAGTATTAGCCTTTAGCGGGGGACTGGACACTTCTTTTTGTGTCAAGTATTTAAAAGAAGAAAAAGGGTTTGAAGTATATACTGCCATAGCCAATACAGGTGGTTTTTCCGAAGATGAATTGAAGAAGATCGGTGAAAAAGCTCTCCTACTGGGAGCAAAGGAGCATGTAACATTAGATGTTACCGGTGAGTATTATCAAAAATGTATCCGGTTTATGGTTTATGGAAATATTTTACGTAATAATACTTATCCGGTTTCTGTGAGCTCTGAACGTGTTTTTCAGGCTATTGCTACCATCGATTATGCCAAGAAGATAGGCGCAGAATATATAGCTCATGGAAGTACCGGGGCTGGTAATGATCAGGTTCGGTTTGACCTTACATTTCAGGTTCTTGCTCCTGATATTGAAATTATTACTCCCATTCGCGACTTGATGTTAAGTCGGCAGGAGGAAATTGATTTCCTGAGGAAGCATGGTGTGGACGATGATTTTCAAAAAATGCAATACTCTATTAATCAGGGGATATGGGGAACCAGCATTGGGGGAAAGGAAACTCTGACATCGGATAAAGGTTTGCCTGAA
The DNA here is from genome assembly GCA_028702595.1 of Mariniphaga sp. Classification (GTDB taxonomy): domain Bacteria; phylum Bacteroidota; class Bacteroidia; order Bacteroidales; family Prolixibacteraceae; genus Mariniphaga. Next base: position 5,319 of record JAQVON010000052.1, read on the forward strand.
GAAGCCTATCCAAGTCAGTTGGTGTCGGATGAGGAAAGAACAATTGTATTGGGTTTTGAAAAAGGAGAGTTTAAATCGATTGATGGAAAGAGTTATCCTGATGGACCTGATGCCATTCAGGCACTGGAAGAGATTGCCGGCCAATATGCCATTGGAAGAGATGTTCACGTGGGCGATACAATTATTGGGATAAAAGGGAGGATTGGTTTTGAGGCTGCTGCTCCTCTGATCATTATCAAAGCTCATCATTTACTTGAAAAACACACCCTTACCAAATGGCAGACATACTGGAAAGACCAACTGGCCAACTGGTATGGGATGTTCCTGCATGAGGCCATGTACCAGGAGCCGGTCATGCGTAATATTGAAACCTTTTTAGAATCTTCTCAGGAAAATGTTTCAGGAAGGGTGTTTATTCGGTTAAAGCCATATCGATTTGAATTGCAGGGAGTTGAGTCGAAACATGACCTGATGAAATCTGGTTTTGGCGACTACGGCGAAACGGTAAAAGCCTGGTCGGCCGATGATGTGAAAGGTTTTACTAAAATATTGGCAAACCCCCTGAAAATTTACCATGCAGTGAATGGGAAAATTTGAAGTACCTAACTGGATAAATGTATTTAACAGACGAAAAAATAATGATGAGGGTTAAAGTTGGAATTATTGGTGGAGCCGGGTATACAGCAGGAGAGTTATTGCGGATATTGATCAATCATCCGCAGGTTGATATCCTGTTTGTTCAAAGTACCAGTAATGCAGGAAATCCTGTAACACAGGTTCATGATGATTTGTTGGGTGATACGGATTTGTTTTTCACGGATTCAATCCCATTTGATCAGGTTGATGTCATCTTTCTTTGCATGGGGCATGGGAAGTCGAAGGAGTTTATGGAAAAGTATAACCTGCCTGCACACCTGAAAGTTGTTGATTTAAGTCATGATTTCAGGATAGAAAGGGAAGGCAATGCATTCATTTATGGATTACCTGAACTGAATCGTGAGCACATCAAGACGGCCGGGAAAATAGCCAATCCGGGATGTTTTGCCACAGGTATTCAGTTGGCATTACTTCCTCTGGCAAAGAATAATCTATTGGTGAATGAGGTTCATGTACAGGCCATCACCGGATCAACCGGTGCCGGTCAAAAACCTACCGGAACATCTCATTTCAGCTGGCGAAACAATAATCTGTCAGCCTACAAAATGTTTCAGCATCAGCATGAAAAAGAAATCCTGCAAAGTCTGAGACAGTTGCAATCCGGTTTTTCAGAAGGATTCAATTTTATACCTATTCGGGGCAACCATCCCCGGGGTATTTTTGTGTCGGCTTACACCCAATACTCCGGATCTGTTGGGGAAGCTATGACTCTTTACCGTGAATACTACCAGGGGCATCCATTCGTAATAGTCAGCGAAAATAATCCTGCATTAAAACAGGTGGTGAATACCAACAAGGCAATTCTTTATCTGGAAAAGCATCGGGATAAACTTTTTATTCTAAGTCTGACCGATAATTTGATCAAGGGAGCATCCGGACAAGCTGTGCAAAACATGAACCTGATGTTTGGACTGGCAGAAACTTCCGGTTTGAAGCTGAAACCTGTTGCATTTTAAATTCTCCGGAGTGCAGTCAGGGTTCTGAGTCCGTGTGAACAAGGGAAGGGCTCATTTTTATGGGTTGGAAATTTAATACATTAAATAAAAAATTATTTCATGAAGCTTTTTGATGTTTATCCGTTATTTGATATTACTCCGGTAAAGGCCCGGGGGTCTTATGTTTGGGATGCAGAAGGGAAAAAGTACCTCGATATGTACGGTGGTCATGCCGTGATATCCATCGGGCATTGTCATGAGCATTATGTGTCGATGATCTCTGAACAGTTGAAGAAAATCGGTTTTTACAGCAACTCCGTTCAGAATCCTTTGCAGCATGAGCTGGCAGAAAAGTTGGGGAAGTTGTCGGATTATGCCGATTATCAGCTTTTTTTGTGCAATTCAGGAGCTGAGGCTAATGAAAATGCGATTAAGCTGGCATCCTTCATAACCGGGAGGAAAAAATTCATCAGTTATAAAAAAGCATTTCATGGTCGTACTTCTGCTGCAGTAGCTTTAACCGACAATCCAAAAATTATTGCTCCGGTGAATGCAACAGATAATGCGATTATTCTTCCGTTCAATGATTTACAGGCCACTGCTGATGAACTTCGCAAAGGTGAGGTTGCAGCTGTTATTATTGAAGGGATTCAGGGGATCGGCGGTATCAACATCCCGGAGGTTCACTTTTTGGAAGAATTGAAAAATCTGACCAGAGTAAATGGTAGTTTGCTGATACTTGATGAGATCCAGTCGGGCTACGGACGTACCGGACGCTTTTTTGCTCATCAGTATTCTTCAGTCAAGCCTGATATAATCACTATGGCTAAAGGAATGGGGAATGGATTTCCCATGGGAGGAGTTCTAATACAACCGGGTATTCAACCCTGGCCGGGGATGCTGGGAACCACTTTCGGGGGAAATCACCTGGCTTGTGCTGCCGGTATTGCTGTACTCGATGTAATTGAAAGGGAAAAGCTGGTTGCAAATGCGGAACTGATCGGGAATTACCTCATGAAGGAGATCAGTAACATGAGTCATGATATTCAGGTCAGGGGAAAAGGTCTGATGATTGGAATAGAATGTCAATTTCCCATTTCTGACCTCAGGAAGGAGTTGTTATATAAGCACCATATTTTTACAGGTGTTTCAGGGCAACAGGTGATCCGGTTATTGCCCGCATTAAGTATGAAGAAAGAGGAGGCAGATTTATTTTTGTCCCTGTTTGCTCAGTCTTTTCATGAAGTTTCTGCATCTTTGAAAAAAAATAAATAATTATTTTGTCCTGGACAAGAGTCATATTCAGGTTCAGTCTGAATAGGTTAGCATGACAAAAAAGGATACAATATTAAATACAATGGAAAAGAAAAAAATTGGGGTCATCGGAGTTGGAAACATGGGTGGAGCCATTGTGGCGGGAATAGTAAAGTCGGGTTATACGAAGCCTGCCAATCTATTTGTTTCAGATCGCAATCCTGATGTTCTGAAGGATATAAAAAAAAGTGGTGTTCAGGTTTCTGCTGATAACCAGTATATTGTCAGAAATGCCGATATGATCATTGTTGCGGTAAAGCCCTGGCATATTGAATCCGTTCTTAAAGAAATTCAGCCTTTGTTATCTTCTGACAAGGTTATCCTATCTATTGTAGCCGGGGTATGCCTGGATGACCTGGCCCGGATGGCGGGAAGAGATATTCCCATTTTCAGGGTGATGCCAAATACTGCAATTGCCTTGCAGGAATCCTTAACCTGTATTTCATCAAACGAAGAATTGAACATACAACGTGATGATGTGGTTGAGCTATTCAACCACCTTGGAAGGACCATAGAAATACCAGAAGACCTCATGGCTGCAGCAACTGCTTTATCTTCTTGCGGGATAGCCTATGCATTAAGGTACATCAGAGCTGCCATGGAGGGGGGGATTGAAATTGGATTTGGGGCTAAAATGGCACAGCTTGTTGTAGCCCAAACCGTCAGGGGAGCTGCTGAATTGATCCTTCATGCCGGGAATCATCCTGAGCAAGAGATCGATAAGGTGACTACGCCACGGGGAATAACCATTACCGGTTTAAATGAAATGGAGCATAATGGTTTTAGTTCATCTGTGATTCAGGGGATTTTAGCTTCCTATAATAAACTATAAAAGATTTTATGACAGCCTTTATGAACCTCAGGTATGGCAAAATAACAGTAAAAGTTGGAAGTAATGTGCTGGCAAAGCCCGATGGAACACTTCATGTGGCACGAATAGCTCATTTGGTTGATCAGATGGCATTTTTGCACAAAAACGGAGTTGAGGTCGTATTGGTTTCCTCTGGTGCTGTTGCTGCAGGCAGGGCAGTTCTACATCCTTCGCGAAAGACAGATGCTGTTTCGAAACGACAGCTTTGGGCAGCACTTGGACAGGTTAAGCTGATCAGCAGGTATTCTGATTTTTTCCATGAACATGGACTTATTTGTGCTCAGGTATTAACTACCAAGGAGAATTTCTCGAGCCGGGGGCATTACCTGAACATGAAAAATTGCATGAGCACTTTGCTCGAAAATAGAGTAATTCCTATTGTAAATGAAAATGATACAATTTCTATTACTGAGTTGATGTTTACCGATAACGATGAGCTTTCGGGTCTGATTGCTGCTCTGGTAAACTCTGAAGCCCTGATCATTTTAAGTAATGTTGACGGGGTTTATGACAATGCCCCGGAAAATGAAAATGCAACATTGATACCGATGGTAGGTCTTGAGGATAAAATTCCTGAAGATGCCATCTCATCCCATCATTCGGAGTTTGGCCGGGGTGGGATGCTCACCAAATTGAAAATTGCAAAAAAGCTGGCAAACAGCGGCATAAGTGTTCATTTGGCTAACGGATTTAAAGAAAATATTTTAATCAAAATTCTTACCGGAAAAGATGTTCCCGAGCATACCTGGTTTGAGCCTGCTCCCAAGTTAACCAGCGATGTAAAAAAATGGATTGCCTATTCCGACGGTTTTACTAAAGGGGAAGTAGTTGTTAATGAAGGGGCTTCCCAGGCGTTGACATCGAGCAGGGCAGTTAGTCTGTTGCCTGTTGGAATAGTTCGCGTGGATCATGATTTTAAGAAAGGGGACCTGATTAAAATTGTTGATGAATCGGGAAATACTATTGGATTGGGAAAAGCTCAATATGGTTCCGATAAACTGGAACCCGGGAGAAGCCATGGAAAGCAAAAGGCTTTGGTTCATTACGATTATCTGTATTTGGAAAATGTAAATACAACCCATTAAAATGAGGATTGAAAAACAGTTGCAAAAAGTGCTTGAAGCTTCGAGGAAGCTCAACCTGGTGGACGAAGATGTCATAAAAAGGGTACTGGTCGACCTGGCTGACCAGGCGGAAAATGATACGGATTATATGCTGGCTGAGAACCAAAAAGATCTGGAGCTGATGGATCGGAATAATCCTAAATTTGACAGGTTGAAACTTACCCGTGAGCGAATCAGGGATATCGCCTCTGATATCCGGAATGTGGCAGAATTATGCAATCCCACAGGCAGGGTCATCAAGGAAACTGTTCGTCCGAATGGATTAAAAATAAGTAAAGTGACAGTTCCGTTTGGGGTGATTGGCATCATTTATGAAGCCCGGCCAAATGTTACATTTGATGTGTTTTCACTTTGCCTGAAATCGGGTAATGCCTGTGTTTTGAAAGGAGGCAGCGATGCAATATACTCTAATACTGCCATTGTGCATGTAATTCATCAGGTATTAAAAAAACATGCCATCGACGAACATACAGTAGAACTGCTTCCTGCCGGCCGGGAAGAGACGCATGAGATGCTACAGGCTCATGGGTATATTGATCTGATCATTCCCAGGGGTAGCCAGGGCTTGATCAATTTTGTCCGTGAAAATGCCACCATACCGGTTATTGAAACCGGTGCTGGTATTTGTCATACCTATTTCGATGAGTTTGGTGACGCGAAGAAAGGGCGGGATATTATCTTCAATGCGAAAACCCGTCGCCCATCGGTATGCAATGCCCTCGATTGCCTGGTTATTCATGAAAAACGATTGGGTGACCTGCAGGGCCTAACCGGAAAGCTTGCCGGAGAAAGAGTGATCATTTTTGCCGATGGAAAAGCTTATCGTGCATTGCATGGTTTTTATCCGGAAGAACTGCTTTATCCGGCATCAGAAGAGTCTTTTGGCACAGAATTTCTTTCCCTGAAGATGGCTATAAAAACTGTTGATTCATTTGACGAAGCATTGGATCATATCCATACCTATTCTTCCAGGCACAGCGAAGCTATTGTCTCTGAAAATCCTGATCGCATTCATACGTTTCGTAAACTGATTGATGCTTCTTCAGTCTATTCAAATGCATCTACTGCGTTCACTGACGGGGCACAGTTTGGCCTGGGAGCGGAAATCGGCATCAGTACCCAAAAACTACATGCCCGTGGACCTATGGCTCTGGAAGAACTTACCAGTTATAAATGGATCATCGAAGGTGATGGACAGGTTAGGCCAAAGTAGTGTAAATGAATAATATACGATTACGGGTTAGATGGACGCTTCTGAAAATAATCAGCCTAAATGGAGATCAGGATAATCACGAATAGTGGATTTTAATGAAACGAACATCCAGGTATTTCCTGGCCAATATAGGCTGAACAGATTTTATGTGAGTTAAGGCACTCGCCGGAAATGTGACCCGGATTAATTTATAATTATCTATCTTATAATGTACTAGTTTGATTTTAAATAATTTATTACAATCACAGACTTATGAAGCACTTCACATCAGTTAAAGACATTCCCAATCTAAAGAAGGCAGTTGAAATGGCCTTTGAAGTAAAAAAGGACCGTTTTGCCTGGCAACATCTGGGAAAGAACAAAACTATGGTTTTGGTGTTTTTTAATTCGAGTTTACGTACCCGGTTGAGCACCCAGAAAGCAGCTATGAATTTGGGGATGAACACAATGGTGTTAAATGTGAATGACGACGGGTGGAATCTGGAGTCGGAGCTGGGATCAGTAATGGACGGCGATAAGCCTGAACACCTGCTGGAGGCCATTCCGGTAATTGGCAGGTTTTGTGACATCATTGGAGTTCGCTCTTTTGCCCGGTTTAACAGCAAAGAGGAGGATTATTCTGAAAGAATTCTGAGTCAGTTTGTTGATTATTCCGGAGTACCGGTAGTAAGTATGGAGGCTGCCACACGGCATCCTTTGCAGAGTTTTGCCGACCTGGTATCGATAGAAGAATACAAAACCAAAACCCGCCCCAGGGTGGTGCTGACCTGGGCTCCCCATCCAAGAGCCCTGCCCCAGGCAGTGGCCAACTCATTTGTTGAATGGATGCGTGAAACCGATTATGAACTGGTTGTTACACACCCCGAAGGGTATGAGCTCGCTCCAGAGTTTATGGGAGATGTGAAGGTAGAATATAACCAGAAAAAGGCTTTTGAAGGAGCCGATTTTATTTATGCTAAGAACTGGGCATCCTATTCCCATTACGGACAAATTCTTTCCAGGGACTTTAGCTGGACTGTTAATGAAGAGAAAATGGCAGCGACAAATCATGCCCGTTTTATGCATTGCCTGCCCGTGCGCCGGAACGTGGTTGTTACCGATGGTGTTATCGACAGCTCTGCATCTATCGTTATTGAACAGGCAGCAAATCGTGAAATCACTGCTCAAACTGTGTTGAAAATGATTTTGGAGCATTCCAAAGAAGGGGGAAAGATTAATCAGTAAAATGAATAAAAAGATTGAAATTATTCCGGCTATTGATATTATCGGAGGGAAATGCGTAAGACTCTCACAAGGCGATTATAACCGGAAAACCGTTTATAATGAAAATCCGCTGGAGGTGGCTCGGATGTTTGAAGATGCCGGTATAAAAAGATTGCACCTGGTAGATTTGGATGGTGCCAAAGCGAAACATATTGTACATTATAAAGTATTGGAAAGGATTGCTTCCGGAACAGACCTGATCATCGATTTTGGCGGAGGATTAAAATCGGGTGAGGATTTGGAAATTGCTTTTAAATCGGGAGCAGCTATGGTTACAGGAGGAAGTATTGCTGTTAGAGAACCGGAGGTGTTTCTCAAATGGTTGGAAAAGTATGGTAGTGAAAAAATTATTCTTGGTGCTGATGCCAAAGAGGGGAAAATTGCCGTGAGCGGTTGGCAGGAAAATACGGAATGGCCTGTGGTCGATTTTATTGCCGGATTTCATCAGCAGGGGATCACTCAGGTCATTTCTACCGATATAGGCCGTGATGGAATGCTTACTGGTCCTGCTTTTGATTTGTATTCCGAAATTCAGGGAGCATTACCCGGAGTGAAAATTATTGCCAGTGGGGGAATTGCTTCCATGGACAATATTTATAAACTGGCGGAAATGGACATTTCAGGAGTTATTACCGGCAAAGCTATCTACGAAGGAAAAATCAGTCTGAATGAGATAGAAAAGTATAACCAATAATATCTGTGTCGTTTAAAACCGACAATAATATTCATTGTTAATATGTTAGGGGTCAGTTAAATAAGGACTTTAAACTTTAAATTTAGATAATTTTATGCTTGCAAAAAGAATCATACCCTGTCTGGATATCCGCGATGGGAAAACCGTTAAGGGGATAAATTTTGTTGATATTAAAGAAGTAGGGGACCCGGTTGAGTTGGGTGCCAAATATGCTGCTGATGGAGCTGATGAGCTTGTATTTCTTGACATAACGGCCACACATGAAGGCCGTAAAACTTTTGTCGACCTGGTCAAGCGTATTGCCCGGCATTTGAATATTCCTTTTACTATAGGGGGAGGGATCAGCGAGCTGGCTGATGCAGAGCGGTTGCTCAGTGCGGGTGCTGACAAGATTTCCATCAATTCTTCGGCAGTGCGGAATCCACAGCTGATTGATGAGATGGTTAAAAGTTTTGGAAGTCAGTTTGTGGTGGTGGCAATTGACGCACAGGGAGATGAAAATGATCACTGGACAGTAACTGTTAATGGTGGTCGCATTTTTACGGATAAAGAGTTATTTTCGTGGGCTAAAGAGGCTGAAGAGCGGGGTGCCGGGGAAATCCTGTTCACCTCCATGAATCATGATGGGACCAAAAATGGATTCGCCAATGAACAGCTGGCCCGGCTCTCCGAAACATTAAAAATCCCAATCATTGCCTCAGGAGGTGCAGGAACAAAGGAGCATTTTGAAGATGTATTTACCAGGGGGAAAGCTGATGCAGCATTGGCTGCCAGTATCTTTCATTACAATGAGATACCTATACCTGTGCTCAAAGCATACTTACGTGAAAAGGGAATCGTGATCAGATAATTTATATTTTAATCGAATAATTTTTTATGTCTGTGCTCATAAATATTGAAAAATTAAATTTTGACAAACGGGATGGATTGGTCCCGGCGGTTATTCAGGATTATCTCACACAAAAGGTTTTGATGCTGGGATGGATGAATAGGGAAGCTGTACAAATGACCGTTTCAACAGGGAAAGTCACTTTTTTCAGTCGTTCCAACAACCGGATCCGGGTCAGGGAAGTGACCCCGGGAAACTTTCTGAATGTGTTTTCCATCCGAATGGATTGCAGTCAGGATGCACTGCTTATACAGGTAAAACCCAACGGACCGGTATGCGATTCCGGTAACGATACCTGTTTTTCAGAAGAAAATAAAGAAAATGAAATGCAGTTTCTGAGTTATCTTCAGAGCTTCATCGATAAAAGAAGGCAGGAGATGCCTGCCGGATCCTATACCACTTCCCTTTTTGAAAAAGGAACAGCAAAAATTTCACAAAAAGTGGGTGAAGAAGCTGTGGAAACTATCATTGGAGCTATGGCCAATGATAATGAGAATTTTATTTATGAAGCCGGTGATTTGCTGTATCATCTTGTTGTACTCCTTTCCTACAAGGGATTCCGGATCGAAGATGTAGTTGCCGAATTAAAGAAAAGGCATAAATAACCTTTAGCAATATTGGAAGAGCATTTTTGGCAGTAAATGGCAAAAAAAGGTTGTGGAACATTGTTACACAACATAACTGTATAACATTCCATATTTTTTTTCATTTTCAAGGAGTTCTCCAATTTAGTTGGTAGTTTTGTCTATACTGTAAAATCAAAAAGCTGTAACATGGAAACTGTAACCACATGTCCTACAAGTACTGCAACTATTCTGGCCTGTCAGAAGATTGCGAAGTCCTTCAGAGAGAATATTTACGAGCTATCCAGGATTCGCAAGGAGTGGGATCCGGAGTATGCTGCCTCACTCAGTCATTGGGTCAACGAGGTTATTGAGAAATATTATGCTGAAAGCCTGGACAGCATTGACGATAAAAGGTATCGTGAATGGCATGAACTTTTAATCTCAGGTTTGCAAAGTATAAAGATCCTCCGGGCGGTATTGAAAGTTGATTTTAAAAAGGATAAATCTTTTTTAAAGGATGTCTTTCAAAAATTGGGTTATAATGAATACTTCAGTGATGCAAAAAATGGCGATCATCTGAGTTTATATAAGTTTTTAATCACTTTTTCGGAAAATCTGGATGAAGAAACCCGGGAGAAGATTGTTCAAAAAGGTGTTCCTGATTTTTTGTTTGATAAGATAAAAGATGCTGCCAGGCAGATCATCCATTACCGGAAATGTTTTGAAACACTTGAGAGCGAAAATGAACTCAACAATCATGCTCAAAAAGAGGTGGCAGATATTTATGAATGTATTCAGGATATTTGCCGGATTGCTGTCGCTTATTACCAGTTTGATCCCATTCTCCGGGATGAATTTAATTTCTATAAGGTATTGATCAATCTTTGATTTTTTGAAAGAAAAAAGCGACCTGTCGAAATACCGGCAGGTCGTTTTTTTTTATCCTTTGAAAAGGGGATCGGCACCAATTGTACCCGTCAGCTGTTCAAGATATTCATTGGATTCAACAAATTCAAGACGGTTTTTAACAGTCTTCAGGCGCTTGGTAATGTGCATGGTTTCAACGAGCGACTGGTTTGTTTCTTCTGCGATAAAGTCATTCAGGTATTGGATCTGTTTTTTCAGGAAATTACTATCTTTTTCCTGTTTTAGTTTTAGCCTGTCTTTATACCAATTTGTTTGGATCACATAGTCTCTTTCAAATTCTTTCCGCAGTTCCGGATGGCTGATCTCCTTTCCGTTGTAATGTCCGTATGCCATGATGTGCAAGAGGATTTTCAATGGAGGGATAGCTGCGTTGACACTACCTTCGGCGAAATATTGCAGCGCAACTTTTTGTTGTGCTTCAACAATATTTTTTATTCCGTCAACGTAATCTTCCATACTTTGAAGTTCCGGTTTTAACATTTTTTCGTTGAACACTTCCAATGGTTCGTCAAAGAGTTTATTCATACACCGGAATGCAAAATTCTTGTTAATCCGGTACCCCAGGCGACTGGCCAATATTTTTTCTCCGTTGAGTTCAAAATCCTCCAGTTTATCGAGGCAATTATTTTCGATAAGATTTTTGGCATCCCTGTCTTCCGGTTCCAGTCTGGCCCATATTTCCGGGATGAGGATGCTGATGTCGTGGTCGAATCGTTTATTTTTTCCGATATAACCTGCTGCGGAAGTAAATCCCTCGTATTCTGAAAGGATATAGGATAGCAGGGCATTATTCAGATCGGTTGTAGGTACTAACATGTTGAAAGGACCCTTGGTGAGTGCTCCTTCTGATCCGGCTCCTGTTGTGGATGGGGATTTTCCTGTCAGACTGCAAATGAAATCCATGAACAGTTCGGGGATTTCCTGATAATGAATAGGATTATAGACACTTAATGGCCGGATACCTTTTTCGGGTTCGGAAGGATTGTTTCTTCTTCCTGGCAGAACGGCGTTAACAGGGAAGTATACAGGTTTGGTGTTGGGTATCTTCCTATATAAACGAACACCTAATTCAGCCAGATGATATTCCTGGTTTTCATTTTTAAACCAGTTTCGTTGCAGGTAGCGCGGATTGTTGGTTGGTTTCCCATCCACGAGCCGGGGGTGTGATGGAGCCGCAAAATAGCATTCTTTTGGGTTTTCCGCTACTTTTTTAATCAGGTCTTTTACAGGTTGGGTATATTCTTCGTAATGTATGGCGTCTTCATAAAGCTCAATAGCATCTTTGTGGTTAAGGGGTTCATAGTTGGTGAGAAAGGTATTATTGCGTACAATATCCTCTTCAGCTTCCTTGTCATATCCTCTGATGATGGCATCATCAGGCCTTTGAAAAAGGTAGCTCTCACAGTTGGTTACCAGTTTAACACTTTTATTTTTATACTCTGGGTTTAAATTTTCCAGTTGGTTCGCAGGTATTGTGATGGATGCAGTAATATCATCCTCCATTTGAATTTTCCTGGAAGGGATAAAATCGGAACGCAATTTATGCAGGAACCATTTTCCTTCCGGATTGAAACCGATGCGTACATAACTGGCAATAATCTTATTATGTTTATAGCGTAAAGCATTTCCGTTTCTTCCGTTAACAATTTCCACATTCAGGAATTCTTTCCACGAGCCTTGGTCCTGTTGGGTTCTGTACATTCGTTTGATATACAGGGCGAGTGTTTTCACGTGAATGGGGATTTTTTCCAGGAATTGGTTGTAAGCATCGGTATATTGATAGGAAGGTGTAAGCAGTTTTACTGCCGATCCCAGAGTTCGGAGAGGGCTTAGGAAAGGTCTGGAAGGCCTGGCATTGGGATGTTTATTTTTCCACCTGTCGGAATAGTCATAATGGATAAGCATGTCTACCATTTCCGAATCTTTCTCCAGATTCTGAATAAAGAATGAGCCATATTTGATGGCATTTTGCATTGATTTTGAAATTTCCGATTTTCCACCTCCGGAGACAGTTGATGGTTTATGGCAAAACATTCCTTCAGGTGCAGTGTTGATGATGCGCCATAATTGTTGTTCCGGATGTTTCACCAGCTGAAATTTATGGCCGGTGGGGTGAACGTATGTTTTTTGGGGGGAAAGTTTCAATTTTTGCTTTTCCCCTTCATGCATCCAGCTTATTGTTCCCTTTTCAATTTCAATGTCTGCATGTTCAGGGATCAAAACAATGTCGGGATATTTTTTGTCAATGGCATAATTTTCAGGCAGTACGTTAATATCCCCGGCGAGGAGTGTTTTTACTTCTTCGAATGTATATTTAAAATTAAATTTTTCAGAGAAAGCTTCTCCGTAAATGTTCTCTCCCATATTTCCGCAGGGGAAAGCAATGGCTCCACCGGCATGTTCTTCTTCGACCAGTCCGTAAAGGTTAGCGGAGTAACTGATTTGGGTTTTAATTTCCTTTTTCGAATAGCCGTAGTAGTTATCGGCAATTAGGGTTACCACCACTCCCCGGTCGTCACGACAGGTTACTTTAAAGGCGTTTCCGTCGTTATAAAGTTCGTTTTCATTGGTCCAGCACATACCGTCGTGTCGTTGTCGTTCGGTTGCGTCATCAAAGTGAGGCATACCCATGTCTTTCTTTTTTAGTTGGGTCAGGTGGGGCGCCAGAATGATACAACCCGTATGTCCTGTCCAGTGATCGATATCAAGAGCTGCATCGTTTTCCGAGAGGTTGTGATCACCGGCATTGCCAAAAATGGTTTCCACAAAATCGAGATTACTGACCAGGCATCCTGGAGCAAAAAAGCGTATTTCCATACTTTTTTCGCTCATGACTCCCTTTACTTCAGGGCATACTACCGGTCTGAGCAGCAACGAAACCATGGTTTTTGCTTTCTTTTTCTGATTTGCTGTGAAAGGTAGCGTGTTCATCTCGTCGGAAGGACGCAAAGCCTCATGCAACATATGGGCAAATGCAATTTTGGGAACCTCCTTTTTATCGTGAGCAACAGGAAGTCCACCCTCAACAATATGAAAAGTCCCCTGGGTTGTTCGTTTATCGGCTGCGGGGTTGTTTAAAATCCCCTGTTTCAGCCGGTAGGAACTCACAAGCTTATTGGTGAACACATCGCCGTTTGCCGGCAGGCTGACTTCCCTGGCCATGCCGGGTTGATTTAAAACCAGTGTCGCATGAGGTAACCGGTAAGGTTTGGGAAAATTGAGATCTTTTAAATAATCATCAATAAAATCCTGAATGCGTTTATCAACGGGAGAAAGATGCCCTGACAATAACCTGGCTTTTTCTCTGAAACTGTTGATTAATCCTCCCGTAAGGGAAATAAACCGGGCATTGGCCAGTTTTGCTCCTTCTTCTTTTTCATCCATGAATAAAGGTTGCCCGAGTGCCGCCAGTTGTAGGTTAATATATTGGATCATCTCCCTGCGATCTTTCTTCCCGTTTTTAGGTGAATGTTTTTCATCGTTTTTCATGCGTGTGCAATTAAATTCATGCCTTGTAAATCAGATAAATATGTAGTTGAACTTTAGTCGTGTTTTCATATTTGACCAACCCTTGTTGGTTGTATTTGTCATTTTTTTGATTATAAAAACATCTTCGTTTTCTGATTATGATTTTAAAAGTATGGTAACGAAAATACAAAAAATTAGGGAGAATTACGAATCAAATAAAAATTTAAGAACAGGTTAATCCTGGTCATGCATTCCATCATTTACCGGTTTAAATCCTTCCGGTACAGCTGTTTCTCCGGGGACATATGGGAAAACATCCATAATTGTGCTTACAGCCAGTGAGGATACCACATAAGGAATAACCAGGAAAGATAAGCTTTCTTCGAGTCGGTCTAAGGCCTGCCTGATATCATCGGCCATGATCAGATAAATGGTGCGGAGTTTTTTTTCCTTACCGGCTTCTTCATCAATGGTAACCAGGTTAATAGTTGCCTTAAACCACCATTCTCCTGATTCATAAGGGAATACTTCCCCGATTCTGGATTTTTTAATATCCATAACCGAGAATTCACCTCTGACCATTTGCTCCATTTGTGTAAAGATTCTTGTTTCTGCATCGGTAAAGGATACTGCATCAAGCAGATAATTTTCTGTCACCATAAACTCTTTTCCGCTTTCAGAAATTTTCTGATATTTCACTTTACATTCAAACCATGTATTCATCTGCTAATCATTTTTTATTCCGGGGCAAATTTAGAACTCTTCCTGAGTAAATGGTGATTATGGTACTTTGTTTTAATCATTTTTTTGCATCACTACGGGTGCGATGAGTTGATGGGAAAAAAAGGGCATGCCCTTTAAAGGCAAGCCCTTATTGACCGGTATAGACTTTAATTATAGGCGTTTTCGCCATGTTCATAAACATCGAGGCCTTCTTCTTCAATTCGTTTAGTAACGCGTAATCCGATGGTAATTTTTATGGCTTTAAAAAGGATCAATCCCATTCCGAAAGACCAGGCAAAGACTGCTGCCACCCCGACAAGCTGAGTCAGGAGCATTTTATATCCTCCTCCGTAGAACCAGCCTTTATCGGTGGCAAAAAGTCCCACCGCAAGGGTTCCGAACACTCCGCACACACCATGAACAGAAACTGCGCCTACCGGATCATCGATCCGGAATTTCTGATCGATTATTTCCACACTGAACACCAGGATTGTTCCGGCGCACAGGCCAATGATCAATGCGCCTCCGGGGCTGATGATGTCAGCTCCTGCAGTTATGGCTACCAATCCGGCTAATACTCCGTTTAATGCCAGGGATAATGCCGGACGTTTATACCTCCACCAGGAAACGAAAAGGGCAGCAATTGCTCCTCCTGCCGCCGCCAGGTTGGTAGTAAGTGCTATGTGGGCAATGGCCAGGGTATTAACATTGCCGGCAGCAGCCAGTTGTGAACCAGGGTTAAATCCAAACCAACCAAACCAGAGAATAAATACTCCAAGAGCAGCAAAGGTCAGGTTGTGTCCGGGAATGGCTTTCGCTTTTCCTTTTACATATTTTCCTGTTCTCGGACCAAGTAGAATGGCCCCGGCCAGTCCCAGCCAGGCACCCACCGAGTGTACCAGTGTCGAGCCTGCGAAATCGTGAAATCCTAACTGGTCGAGCCAGCCACCTCCCCACTTCCAATGTCCTGAAATGGGATAAATACATAACGTAATTACTACAGTAAAGATTAAATAAGCATTGAATTTTGCGCGCTCGGCTACCGCTCCTGAGACAATAGTAGCAGCTGTGGCTGCAAATACCGTTTGGAACATCAGATCGGTCTTATGGGCATAATCGCCAATCCCGTTGTCGTTGAAAAAAAGTGAAGGCACTCCAATGATCCCACCAATGGAGTCGCCATACATCAAACTGTAACCAATTGCCCAGAAAATAACCGAACCGAGAGCAAAATCCATTAAGTTTTTAGTTAAAATGTTCGCCGTGTTTTTGGAGCGTGTGAATCCCGCTTCCACCATGGCAAATCCGGGTTGCATGAACATGACAAGAAAGGTTGCCACCAAAATCCAGATATTGTTTATTGAGATTGTTAATTCTTCCATTGTTTTCTATTTTTTAGTTTCTGTTATTCTTCTTTCCCTTTAATATAAAGCGATTCATCTCCTTTTTCGCCAGTCCGGATACGATACGATCCTTCGATAGGAGTAATGAAAATTCTTCCATCGCCGATCTCACCGGTTTGTGCAGCTGTTAGGATAGCCTGAACAGTTTTTTCAACATTTTTATCGCGTACAATGATGGAGAGTATGGTGCGTTGAATGGTACTGGTATTATAAACAATTCCCCGATAAATTCTTTCCTCCCGGGCCTGGCCTACGCCGCGTACATCCCAGTAAGAGAAAAATTCTATACCTGCTTCGTTCAGTGCCTCCCAAACCTCTTCGAATTTGGTCTTGCGGATAATGGCTTCAATTTTTTTCATTTTATTAAAATTATTTATTGATTAAGGTATATAAGATGGAACTCGCATAATTTTAATCCAATTTTTTTGGGTGTTATGAATCGTCATGTTCGTTTCATCTTTGTCAGTTTTTAGTGATACATTTTTGTTTTTGGTTAAATATCTCATCCTTAGAAAGAAATTCCTGCTGTAATAAAAAACTGCTCGGAAGAGGGATTTAGAATGATTGCTCCTGAGACAGGAATAGAAAATACATCATTAATTTTCAGCTCTTTGGAGGTGCCAATGCCGATGTTGCATAGGTTGAACTTACTGTTGCTGGTATATGCCCCGTCACCAGCACCTGCAAACAAATTGACCGAACCCGCCTGGTAACCAGCTTCAAGATAAGTGTCTCCTTCACTGTTGTTCATCATGTAGGCCCCGGTAAGCGTAAGTTGTCCCATTTTAATGCTTAACATAGGTTCCAGATAGTGAGACTCTGCTTTAAACCAGCTGTATCCTGGAAAATAGTAGTCGGTGAGTGTAAGCATTAGAGACGCTGTTTCGCTCAGATCGATGGTGTAGCTGGCATAAATGTCCGCTTCCGGTGATTCGTTGTCAGAGGCATTGAATGAACCCCATGCACCCATGACAAATCTGCCGGTATTATACTCAACGGATGGCTGGAAAGCCGGTCCGGATCCAAATTTTGTTCCCCTCCAGACATAACTGCTATAAATGTCGATACCGGTCGTCCACTCCTGAGCCTGACCACCGAAGTTTAAAAAGAGTGCCAGGAGCATGTTTGCTGCCATTAAGTAATTTTTCTTCATCTGATTGTTTTTTAATTAGAATTTTTATATTTTATTACAAACCCCCTATTAATTTGGTATCTATTTTGAAAATATATATGAAATTATAATTTCACCCCCCTATAATTATTATATTACGGTTCAAAAATTGATAAAAAAGTTGAATTGACCCCTGTTCTGGAATTTAATTATTTGCGAATTAACAAATAGTTAAAATAAATTAGAGAATAGTATTAAAATGCTGCATTTATTTACCTATTGTGTAAAATTGATTTTAAAATGGGGTGTTTTGTGTATTTTAGTTGTGGGGATGACTATTATTGATACAAAACTAGATTGTGCCTGTCTTTAAAGTCAAGTTTGGTTTGGAAAGTTTGCTTACAAGGTTTGTGAGGAATGAAAACGCATGAATATGAGCTTAGGCAAAGGATATGTGAAATGGAATGGCTGAATAGAACTACAAACTGGTATAATAACCCACTCCGGAGCGTTAGTCATTTTCGCTCCGGAGTCAGGTACTGCTTGTTGAATTGCAGTCGGCATAAACCCTTAAGTTGTTGGTAAAATGGAAGAATTGCTTATCTTAATCCAATCATCATTATTCCTTCTTGTTCATATTGGTTTACTTTTCCTTCCCTTGCCAGCCAACCTACTGCCATGTAAAAATCGGCAGTTGATAATTTTATTTTTTTAATCAAATCTTTTACAGAATGATCTCCCTTTTCGTTAAGAAAAGTCCAGATTTTCCCGGCATTTAAGCCAATTTCATTAGTAATCATAATTTTAATTTTTTGATTAGTGATTCATATTAATTTAATTGTTGAGATGCAAGAAATCTTAATGCTAAAATGGTAATATCGTCTGATTGTTCGTATCCATCCACAAAGCTGTCAAGACGATTTAGCGTGCTGTTTATCAAATCAGGTAATGGTAGTTCGCCCAACTCTCCAACGATCTCCAGTAAACGGTGTTCTCCAAAAAGTATATGTTGTTTGTTCATAGCCTCGGTGACCCCATCGGTGTACAAAAAAATGGTGTCGTTCAGATTTAAAGTAAACTGCTCATTTGTAAAAGTTATATTTTCGAAAGCGGCTAAAACCATGCCGGGCGACATCTTTTTATATTCAGCGCTGCAATCAGATTTCATTACAATGAACGGGTTGTGACCGGCATTGGCGAATTCTACTGCTCC
>JAQVON010000120.1 GCA_028702595.1 Mariniphaga sp.
ACGCGAATAGCCATAGCTATTTAAGGAAATTTTGCAGCAGTATGAGTGAAAAAGACGCAAAATAGAATAAATGGATAAATTTTAAACAATCTCTAAAAACGCAATAACTTTTTGAATGACCTTAAAAGCTATTTTATTTATCATAGCCTTCCCGTTTTTTACAATAAATACAATTAAAGTATTAGGATTACCGTCGCATATTGATTCATTATCAATTGTAATTGCCAAAGCAAAAGAACATATTCCTGACAATCTTGACCTGGCTGAAAGCTATGCAAATTCAGCACAGGAAAATCTTCTTAAAAACCCCAGTGATACCCTTATAGGCCGCGTGTACTACTTGCTGGGAGTTATACATTATTACAGAGGAAATCACATACTCTCATCTGAATTTTACAGAAAAGGCCTCGACACTAGATTAGCGGAAATTGACTTTAAATTTGCATCGGCTCTTTGGAATAATCTGGGAATTATTTATGAATTTGAAAATGAATTTGAAAAAGCATTGGATGCCTATTTGAATTCACTTCATCTGGCCGAAAACCTAGGCGATTCTTTAAGCATATTTCAGTCATACATCAACATAGGACTCCTTAATGTTTGGCTGTTAGATTATAACGAATCTGAAATGTATCTAAATAAGGCACTCGATTATTTTTTCCGAACCGAAAATGACAATCATATTGGATTGTGTTATCATAACCTGGCCATCCTATATACTAACTCCGGAAAACCAGTAAAAGGAATAGAGGCATATAACCAGGCTATTGAATATTACGGGGAAGCAGAAAATCTGATGGAACAAAGTTCGGCTCATCACGATAAAATTGACTTCCTGCTGGAAAACGAAAACTTTACGGATGCAAAACAAGAGTTGTATAAGGCAGCCCGGTTGGTAGAGTAGCTATCAAATCCTTATTCCAGGGGAAACTTCTATTTTCTCAGGGGAAAATATTCGTTTTACGCCGAAAAGGATTACACCGAAGCAGAAAAATATTTTTGGGAAGCAACGTGCCCTGATATTGGAGAATGATAACATTCAAAGAATAGCGCAGATTGAGAAAATCAACCTGGAAAAACAATTGCACGAGAAAGAATCGCAACGTTACCGCCTTGATCTGGAGAAAAAAGAACAGGAGTTGGTATTTCAAACGTTGAGGCAGGCAAACATGGAACAGTTAAACCAGTCGGTGAATGAGAAACTCAAGGTTTTTGCACACCGGTTTCCACGAAAAAAGGACAGGAAAGAGTTTTCAATTGCCCTGAAAGAAATAACCCGCGAGGTATCACGTGACCCCTTATCTGACTTTGAACAAATGTTTGTGCAAATGCATGGCGGGTTTTATGAAAAATTGCTTGGTATCTGTCCCGAGCTTAGCAAAAGCGAATTGCAGATGTGCGCCTTGCTGAGGATGAACCTGCCATCCAAGGAAATGGCTAACCTGCTAAATCTGACGGTATCGACCATTGATCAGCGCCGGCATTCCATCCGAAAAAAACTTGGGCTGAACAGTCAGGATAACCTCGTTAGTCATTTAATTTGTATTTGATATACTGTAAGGATAAAAACATACGTTCAATACTCGTGAAAAAAATGATTTTTACCATGGAAAATTCTGATTTATCCGAATACACCCTTTTGGTTGCCGAAGATGATCTTCATACAAGGCTATATTTGAAGGAAGCGTTGAAAAAAAGCGGCCTAAATGTGCTTTTTGCCCAAAATGGTATGGAAGCAATGGAAATCATTCAAAAAGGAACCCGTGTCGATTTGATTTTTATGGATGCCATGATGCCCTCGATGACAGGCTTTGAAGCCACCCGCAGTATAAAAAAAATAAAACCTGAGATACCCGTTGTTATGCTTACAGCTTATGTGGACCAGGATTCAATCAAACAGGCTGTAGCAAGCGGATGCAACGATTATTTGTCGAAACCCGTTGACCTCAAAGTAGTACAAACCATAGTTAAAAAATGGCTGACTGGCAATAAATAATAATTACTCGTTAATCAACCCTATTCAGTAAGCGTCTCCGCATCACCCTTACATAAGGTTTCTTCCTTCTCCTTGCGTTTGGCATTGTTGTTCCCTCTTTCCTTCAAACAGAATTAATTCAGCTAAATCGGTATGACTAATTTCCGGGATGCAAACGACCATCCCTGTTTGAGTCGTAATATTAACGCCCTTCAAAAACAAATAGCTCCGGGTTTACTTTTTCGCTTTCTCTGCGATGGGGGACTGGATCAAAAATAACACCCAATGATCCGGCGAATAATCAAACTTCCTGGTTTCATTAATACCGGAATGATTGGCACTACGTTGGGGTTGCATCTGTGTGTGACATCCGATCAGGTTTCATTAATACCGGAATGATTGGCACCCATCCTTGAGTTGTTTTGGGAGGATCAATGGAATGTTTCTTCATCCAAAACACTTAGTCCCCGGTTATTGACAGAATGTATTTTACAATACCTGTTTAAAGATAGTGATTCCTGGAAAAAAAATTCATAACTTTATGCTTACAATCAGAACAAACCGTGTACGAACAACCAAAACTACATCAGTTACTGGAAATGCTTCTTTTTCTGTCCTCCGGACTGAGATACAGAATAGAAGAAATTGCTGAACGATTCGATATTTCAAAAAGAACGGCATATCGTTACATCAGCACTTTTAAAGATGCCGGATTTATTTTTCCAAATCCCAGAAGTGGTTATTACTCCATCGACAAAAACTCGCCTTATTTTAGAGAAATAAGTGAGCTATTGCATTTTTCAAGGGAAGAAGCTGTCATTCTTCAAAGAGCCATACACTCGATCGACAATGAAAATCTGTTAAAACAAAACCTGATCAGTAAGTTGTATGCCTTATACGATTTTAACCGGGTAGCAGATACCATTGTAAGAAAGGAATATTCAGAAAACATACACCAACTCCTGCAGGCCATAAAATATAAGAATCAGGTTATTTTGAAAGAGTATTTATCGGCCAACAGCAATGAGGTACGAGATCGTTTTGTTGAACCCTTTGATTTTACCACAAATTATGTGGCAACCTGGGCTTATGATGTTCACTCAGGATGTTGCAAGACGTTTAAGAACACCCGCATAAAGGCTGTACAGGTATTACCTCAACCCTGGCAGCATACAGCGCAACACCAAAAACTGCCGATGGATGTGTTTCGGATAAGCTCGAACCGGCAAACCCGTGTTACACTGAAACTATCCATTCGTGCCTGTGAACTGCTGAAAGAAGAGTATCCGTTGGCAGAAGAATACATTCAACCAATTAATAAAAAAGAATTCCTTTTTTCAACACCAGTCTGCAGTTTTGAAGGGGTCGGGCGTTTTGTGATGGGTCTTTTCAATGACATTGAAGTGATTGAGCCGGAAGAATTCAAAATAATTTTACGAAAACGTGCAAAAAAATTCTTAACTGACATGGATTGACAGTTAGATGTATTTACTTGTATCTTTTAAAAAGCCATATATAAATTTACAAATAATCAGCAAAATTTAATTGGGGAACTCCTATGAGAATAAAGCTTACATTAAATCGCACCACAAAGCAACGTATGTTGCCTATGGACTACCAGTACTACATCAGTGCATGGATTTATAAAGTACTTTTTCAGGCAGATAAGAATTTTGCTCAATTTCTTCATGAAAAAGGGTATGGACAGAGTGATACCAAGCTATACAAGCTGTTTTGTTTTTCCCGGTTAAATTTTGGCAAGCCCAAACTCTGGAAAGAAAAAAAGCTGTTTGAAATTGCGTCACATGATATCAGTTTGCAGATTTCGTTCGATGTAACTGAAGCCGCTACAAACTTTATCAAAGGCTTATTTATAAGTCAGGAGTTTTACCTCGGTGACAAATTCATCGGCCTTGATTTTCAGGTTGCCGGTGTGGAAGCGTTACCGGAACCAAATTTTTCAGAAAGCATGACCTTTAGGCTGCAAACGCCATGGGTAGTGAGTTATAAAACAGAGGAGGACAAACATCCGCAATATCTTTCACCCAAAGATGACCTGTTTACTTCATTAGCCATAAAACATCTGGTTGAAAAATACAACAATACCCGGAATACAGGGAACATTCATACGGATCAAATTCGATTAGTTATTCCAACACCATTTAAACGCGCAGGATTTGTATTGAAGCCTGGGACGACAGAAGAATCGAGGGTAGTAGGCAATTTGTTCGACTTTAACCTGAACGCTCCTGTTGAAGTACACCGCATGATTTGGGGCGCCGGAGTAAGCGAAAAGAGTTCAAGTGGTTTTGGGTGGGTGGAACCGGGTGCTACGGTTTTTAATCGCGGATTGAAGTGATTGAGGGGATTGAAGGAGATGAAAGGGTCACGATAGAATAGCCTCGTAGAGGTGACAACATGGTAGATTTTAAAATAAACATACAGACACAGTTCCATCGGGACGGCACTGGTATTGAGAAGTTTAAAACAGAACAGAACGAAATAAATTTGAAAAAACAATGAACTTTAAAAAATTATACCAAAACACTACGGAAAAGCTAAAACTGGAATTTCTAAATGGAATTATCAATGAAAACCGGGATTTACAAACAGCATTTGTGAATTTTGTAAACAGTGTGAAAAACCAAAAGGCGGAAATTACATACCAAAGGTTTAAAGAAATTGTTGCGGAAACGCTAAAATATTATAAAGCACGTTTAGAAGAAGTAGATTTAGAAAACCCGGATTGGGACAATTATCATCCTTCTTATGAGGGATATATAGAAGAATGGGAACAGTACCAGGAAGCGAGCGAACAGGAATTCTCCCAAATTTTCGACGAATTTAAAACTGTTGCAGTCGATACAATCATTCAGCAGAAGCCGGAGGAACTGGTTGCCATGCTTGCCGGGCTGTACAAAGCAGCTTTGGTTGCTGATGTACCTGATCCTGTTTGTTCTTTTGAAGAAGTGAACGAATATCTGCTCGAAGAACACAACCGGATTATGAACGAAATAACTAAAAAGGTATTACTTTCCGCGGTTTCTGATTCCGCTATAATCACAACATGCAAACTATTTTTCGATTATGCCCAAAAAGAATATCCTGGAGATGAGCATTTCGTTACCTATTTCGAGAATTTTTTGTTAGCTGTATCCAATAAATCCAACCAGCCCGGCAAAATTCTGTCTGTCATCGATCAATCGAAAACAAACAGGGAATCATTGCCCCGGCTGGTACTTCTGCTTCATGAAAAGGGGGGAAATGCGAAAGAATGGCTTCAGTCGGCCAGACAATACTATAGGTTGGATAACAATGTTGCCATTCAGCTGCTTGCCCATTATTATAATAATGACAATCCGGAATTTCTGAAGCTGGCAAACGAGTTATTTGAAAAAGAGCCTGGCTATTGGGCAAAACAGCTAAGGGAGTATGTTACGGCAGAGCTGGACACTGCGTTGTTTGTCAATGTATTTTACAGCTTGGTGGTGGATGAAAAATCCATGAAAGATTACCATATCCTTAGACCGCACCTGCCGGAGGAAAAACATGAACAACTTTTAAAGGGAATAAATCACGATAAACCTTTTAAAGTGCAGGTTTTGGCTGCTGAGCAACGGTATGAGGAAATAAAACAGATTGTTGAACTTCATCCGGATGACTGGCATTTTCCTGAACTGATTACCCCAATACTGGAAGTATACCCTGAATTCTGTTTTAACCAAATCAGCAGAAAAGCAAGGCGGACCATTGAAACTGAAAGGGGCCGCAGTGTTTACCAGCGCGTAGTAAAATGGTTGCAGCTTGCCGATGCAATCCCCGGGTATAAACCCCAAAACCGGCTCCTCGCCCGCGAACTCTACAACCACAAACCCAATCTTCCCGCATTGAGGGATGAGTTGAAGAAGGGAGGGTTGGTGTGAAGGATGGGAAAAAATAAAATTTCTAAAAGGCGATAATAACCAATAAAATAAAACAGAATTTTAATACGATTGATTATGAGTGGCTGACAA
>JAQVON010000053.1 GCA_028702595.1 Mariniphaga sp.
AACTTTAAATCTTAATAGCAAGGAAATTTTTAACAAAAAAAAGTCTTAAACTTTTTCTGTTGCCAGAATAAGATCGCTGAGGAGAAATCAATTATGATTTTCTTCATGCTTAATTTATTTATTATAGCTTTATCGATCGTTTTTAAAATGGACTTGTAAATTATAGCATCGTTATGAAACGATCGATATGTGAATTACGAATTACGTATGAGTGTCATCGAAATAAGCTTACGGATTTTGTAGCATATGATAATAATATACAATTGAATGGAGGTAAACACCTTGAAAGTCAACAATAATAATGAGGGATATTCCGCTGAAATTTTTAATTTTTCAGACATGAAACACAAATTCGTATTTTTTTTTCTGTTCTTTTTTGTATTCAACACTGTACATGGGCAGGTTATTGACAATTCAGAAGAGGTGGTGATCACTTCTAGCAGGAACAAATTGAAGGTACAAGCGAACAGGGAAGGGGAATTACTGCTAAACGTTCCTCCCCGGAGTGTCAGAAAATTTAAGTCTAACGGATTTGTTCGTTACAGTGACTTTGGAGCCAGGGGTGATGGTAAAACTGATGATATAGAGGCCATCGCTGCTGCGCACGCTTTTGCTAACCTGCATCATCTTCCTGTAAAAGCCGATGAGGGGGCAACATTTTATATTGGAGGAAAGAGCCGGACAGTGGTCATTCAAACCGATACGGATTTTGGATCGGCCTCTTTTATTATTGATGATACCGATGTTCAGGACCGGAATACTCCTGTTTTTTTGGTTTCTTCAGTATTGCAACCTTTTAAGCCCGAAGGAGTCACTACACTGAAAAGGGATCAAGAAAAAATTGGCATCTCCTTTCCCGGCACCTGCCTGGTTTCCGTTACAAATTCCAATGTGAAGAGATATATCCGGTTTGGACCGAACCAGAACAGTGGATTCTCACAAACTGATATATTTATAGTCGATAAAGATGGGAATGTCGATATGGATGCTCCCATCATCTGGGACTTTGATCAGATCACAGAGATCACAGCTCTTCCCATTGACGAAACCCTGTTGACTATCACCGGTGGTCATTTTACAACTATCGCCAATCGTGCGGAGTCGAGATATACCTACTATTCCCGGGGTATTGCTATCAGACGTTCCCATGTTCTTGCGGATGGATTGGAACATTGCATCATTGGGGAAGGAGATCATGGCGCCCCCTATGGTGGATTTTTCAATATCAGAGACTGTGCCTATGTGACCATTCAGAATACGATTTTGACCGGTCATAAAACTTATGTGACGATCGGTTCGGCCGGAGTATCAGTACCTATGGGCAGTTACGATATCTCGTTGAACCGGGCTCTAAACCTGTCGTTTATTCATTGTAGTCAAACGAACGACATCAACGATGGTGCCTATTGGGGAATTATGGGATCTAACTATTGCAAAAATCTTATTTTGGAGAATTGTACCTTTTCCCGGTTTGACGCCCACATGGGTGTTGCTAATGCAACCATTCGCAACTCAACCCTCGGACATCAAGGGATTAATGCTATTGGCAGCGGAACATTCTTAGTGGAGAATTCCACGATTTATGGAAGAAACCTGATCCATCTGAGACCGGATTACGGTAGCACCTGGCAGGGAGAGTTTATAATACGCAATTGTGTATTCGTACCTGCCGGAGGCCGGCCCTCCCAGGCCATCCTGATTGGCGGTTCCAACTCCGGTCAACATGATTTTGGCTATACTTGCTATATGCCGGCACGAATCATCATAGAAAATCTCACTATTGATGACTCTAACCATCCGGAAAACTACCAGGGTCCAGCTATTTTTGCAAATTTCAATGCACAAATGACAGACGATTCCTACGTGGAGAAGTTTCCCTTTATCAGACCCCGGGAAGTCATCGTCAGAGACTTGTCAATTACAAGTGGTAATGACTTAAGATTAAGTGATAATCCATATATGTTTCAGGATGTTAAAATTAACAACGACTAACCACGCTGGCGCAGTTAGTCGTTGATTTAAGGAAACAGGACTTTGAGCATCTGCTGCTCCGTTGGGATTTTATTTGTGCTTTCCTGTTTCCCGCTCTTCCCAACCGCTTTTCCCGTCATCCATATAGACTTCTATCAGGGTTTTGGAGACTCTTTCGTCCACCTCTTCAATCAATTGAACTCTTAATGGATTTTTCAGCTTTTTTTCCCATTCTAAAACGGGTTTATAAGGAACTTCATCGTCTGGTTCAAAGAGGAGATAGGCCCATTTCTCCATGAACATACTTCCCTTCATAGCTGGAATAACCTGTTGCATATTTGAGGACAGAAAGCTGACTGACAATGCACGGGCCCAATAAACCCAGGGACCAACAGTAATGTAGGAGAATGGATTCAGTAACCTGGACCTCGATTCGAGGGAGGCATTTGCATATTCAAGATTGATACCTGCAAAACCGATTCCTGTTTTCTGGTTATAAAAGGAAAACCAGGGTACATCCGCTTCTGTTCTTAAATCGGTCAAATCGGCCAGGTTTTCAACATCGTAGGTGATCACCCGGTCGTTAACCACGTCATACCAGGCTGCATGGCTGATCAACTCACGTTTGAAAACAACCTCTGCATTTCTCAGAGCCAAAGTCTGCAGCGTTTCGTTGATCCTCATGTTGGTCGTACTGAAGAAATAGGGTACTCCGGGAAAGAAATCGTAACGTACAGAGGCGTCAACGTGGGGTACCTCCCGCATAGCCCCCCATACTTCGCTGGTAGTTAGAATAGGTCCGGTAATTGACCGCATATTTTGGTCATGTTTCCAGTCGGCAGTATGAGCCCAAGGATGAGGAGGTACATAAATATCGGGATTCCAGTGGATAGCTCCATTGGTTTCCATCCTGTGAAATAGTGGATTTTCCGGATTTTTCTTCAACGTCAGCTGATCCAGGTGCCCTGAATTGGGGTGAAGAACGATATTGAAATGCTCATTATCAATCCTTAATCCGGGAATCTCTCCCTGAACGCGCAGGTCGGTCTCGTATGTTTTTGCCATAGCCTTGTCGTTGTTGTAAAAGATTAGAAACACTTTGCTTGTTTTTGCCGGTACATTGGCTAAAAAAGCCACTTTACCGGTGACAGTCGGCATCCAGAGGGGAATATTCCTTTCCGGTTCTCCTTCACTCAGGGGTGACAGGTCATCTTGTGTCGTATAGGATTGAATGTCGAATACCTGGCTGGGAACTTCCGTCAGGGAAAAGTCGGGATTTACTTCTACAATACGAATTTCTCTTTTCAGATCGGTTACTTCGTCCGGGTAAAAAGGGAGTAAAACTTCTACAGGTTCATTTTTTCGGTCAATACCGGCTGTCTCACTCAACACAACCGATTTATAGGCTTTCCATTCCTTGTCGAAAAATGTACCTCCTTCAGGTGCTGTCACCTTTGCTGAAGCACTCACCAACTTGTCGTCGGGTGATGGATGTGCCGATTCTTTTAGTCTTACCGTGACCTCTATGGTATATTCTTCACCCGGTTCCCACCTGACCCAACCGTTAATCATCGGAGTTTTATAAAGCGCATTGTCCTGCGAAAGTGCATAACCGGAAGGTGGACGAAGGATAAATGCCGGCTTGTTTAACTCCTGCTTCCGGTCACCCCGGTATAGGTTCACAAACCTCAATTTCTTCCCATTTACGGCTGCTTCCACTTCAATGATTGAGGGATTAGCAAGTTCGAGCTCCGCCCTGAAATGGTAGAATGGAATGCCCGGAACGGGATAACCTAGTTCAATACTGGTAATTTTTAACTCGTTTTGCTTTTTCTGCGCGTGAAGATCAGAAAAAGCAAAGATGCTCACCAGAAGAAAGGCTGCATACAGTAGTACTTGTTTTTTCATGAGAATTCTATTTTATTTAATGTATTGTTTTTCTGGTAAATATAAAGATAAATTCAGAATACTTTTTTCTGGCCTACGAAATTTATAACTTGTTTTGTCATCATTCTTTTTGAAATATTGACCTGGTCGTTTTATTCTCTGATTGAAATGAGGTTTCTTTTTTTCAGCTCGTCTAACCCATTTTGCCATTTCCCGGCGCTACCCCAAAGGTAATAGGAAAAATACATCGTACTTTTTTGAATAATGGGTGTCCATGGCTGGAACTCAACATAGTAATGTGGTGCATCCGGATTTCTAGGATGATTCATCCACATATGTAAAAAAATGGGCTGTGAAACCGGGAATGCACCCACAAAGGTAATATCCTCCTTCGTATCATAACCTGCGTTCCAGCCTTCCTTCAGATTTATGGCAGCTCCGTAATAATCTTCCTGTCGCATCCGGTATTCAACCAGTCCATCCATAGTTGGAACGGTGAAAAGATCCTCGGTGCCATGATTTTTCCCCAATTCCAGAATTGGCTGTGGACCCAGCACATTTGCTTCAGGATTGATAAAGTCCAAAGCGAACTTTACTTCAAGTAAGGGCGAATTCCCATAAAGCGTAAAAATCTTTTTCAGCTTGTTGCCATAATAGTTGGTTTCCATTTCAACCTGAACATAATCACCTTCTTTTTGTATAATTTTTGCATCGTATATCCGGTGGGTTTCCATGCTGGCCTGACCTAAAAAATCTTCAAACCCGCCATAAGGATAATATCCCCTCATCCGGTAAGGTCTTTTGTGATTGTAAGTTACTTCCGGCCATGCCTTGTAAAGAATATTGTCATTTTTACTTTTGACAATGTATTCAATAACACGGGCGCCTGTCCGGAGTAATGTTACCTGGACAGAATCGTTTTCCATTCTGAATTCATTTATCCCGTCGCTATTCAGATCCACTTCATAGAGGTAGGGTTGACCTTCAGCCTTGCCTACCCCCAACTGGCTTTCCGAGGTAGCTCCCAATGCTGATGACTTCACAATATAATCACCTGGATCCAGCCGGAGTTGAAAAGTAAGTTCTTTATAGGTGGCTGTGGGGATTTCACAAGTCTCTTTGTGCCTAAATACTTCTTTTTTTGGATTCTGTTTCTCAACAACAACGACCTCAACCGGGAAGGATTTTTTTTCTTTAAAATTATGAATCGTCACCGGATAATCTACCTCTGGTGAATGCCCATAAAGCAGTTGATGCATGGAGATTACCGGAGGCAGATCCAATAATGTAACCGTGTTTTTTTTGTTTTTCCCCCACAAAAACTGAGTGACTACGGGATTTGTTCTCCCCATAGCTCCAATACCGGGTTGCAATGGAACACGAAATTGCTTGGTCTCCCCACTTTGCAAGGTGATGGCATTGGGCACAACAGATTTTACTTCAATGGATGATGAAGAGGTAATATCAATTTTGCCGGTGACGGGCTCAGTTGAGTAGTTGGTCATGGTAATGATCAGATTGTAACCATCCATTTCTGTTTCCATGTCGAGGTAATCCAAGAAGTATTCTTCCAAAAAATATTTGTCCAGATAGAGCAGTTGTAAAGCATTTCTGAATTTCGACGGTCCCATCATGAAAGCATTTCCCGAAACAGCAACAGCTTCCCGTTCCATAATTGCCTTCCAGATAGATTCATTCGATAAGGGTGCATTCTGTTCAATGAACAACACCATGGAGGAAGTCATATCACTGCTTAATCCTCCGGCCCGGTTGATAAAGGGTACATTCTCGTTATCAATTTGTTCTTTGTTTCCTGGATGTGCAAAATAGCCATCAAATTCAAAAGCATCGCTTGCCGGATCATAGACTGGCCGGAAAGCATAACCTCCCTTTTTCCGGGCATAATCGATCCAGGCTTGTTTCGTAGCCATATCCTGAACCTGCAGATCATCGTAATCAGTACATGCATAGATGGGGGAGTTGCCCACATCGGATACGATTGGCAGCTTCGACTCTTTTACCCATTCTTCCAGTTCTTCTCTGCCATGACGCGCCATATATCCGTCAAAAATGAACCACGAAACACCTTCATTCATCCCTTTCCCAATCAGCTCTATCGGGTGCCCGGGAGCACATGTCACTGCTTTTAGGTTTGTCGAAATGCCCAGCCAACCTTTGTGTATCTTATATTGTTGCATGAGGTCTCTGGTCGTTTCTAACAAGGTATGAAAACGATCAACCTGGTTTCTAAAAGAGGAGGATATGACAAAAAGGTAATTCCTGCCGTTATACAGATAAAAAGCCTTAACCGGTTCCAGGTTCACATCATTGTACTGGTAACTGTTCAACTCCTCTGCCCAACCAAATAAATTCCCGGCTTTGGCTTCCAAAAACTGACCCACCTCCGTTGATGAATCCGTAATAACCAACAGGTTGCCATTTTTTGACGAATTCTCCAGCTCTTGCATTGAGGGATTATCCAATGTTGAATAGTTGTTGGAAGTAAGCTGAGTGTAAAAACCTTCCTGCATTAAAAGGCCGGGCATTCCCATATCTTCGGCAACATCAATTTTGCTCTGCAGAATTGTTGATCTTATTTCAGGAATAGCTGTTTTAAACAAGTTTCCATACCGGTGCCATTCCGTATAGTAATTATTCCAATGGGTGGTGTATCCGTTAAAACTCAGATTGTTGACAATACTCGACTGTCTTGATTCACCAGAAGTCTCTTCCCGGTTGAACCCGGAAAGGTCTTGACTTTGGAGCTGAAAGGAGAATCCCCAGAATATGAAATTCAACAGGAGCAGGCATCGAAAAAATTTTCTGATCATAGCAGGTACGTTAAAATTGTTAATAAAAATTTCTTAAAAATAGAAGATTCATTTTACTTTTTTAATTTTAATAAGATGAAATTCATTTTTATTTTGTAGAAAAATAATCTGGAAAGCAATAAAATTGTGGTTTCAACATGGTTGTATTTCCTTACATTTTACTGATAAATTGATACTTTCCGGAACCCGTTTCAACAAGCACAACCCCGGATGCTTCACCAACGATTTTTACACCTGCTGCGCTTTCAAGAGCGGTATTGCCTTCTGTTACTTCTGCCCGTGATCTGGCCGGAATATGTATCTCCGCGGTGGTGTTGTTCGGAATTTCTACGTCGAAGTACAGCTTCCCGTTTTCCAGCTTCCACGACGATTTAATCTTCCCGTAATAGGTTTTTAATGCCGCGGAGGCATGTGTCAGGTCGCCGCCAATTTGGGGTTTAATCCGGATTTTTTTATATCCCGGTTCTTCTTCAAAGGTGTCAATTCCGGTAATGGTGCGGTACATCCAATCTCCAATGGCACCATAAGCATAATGGTTGAAAGAATTCATCGACGGGGTTTGAAAGGTGCTGTCGGGTTTTATGCCGTCCCAGCGTTCCCAAATAGTAGTGGCCCCCATGGTTACGGGATAGAGCCAGGAAGGGTAGGTTTTCTGCAGAAGCAATTCATAGGCCACATCGTTATACCCGAACCGGGTAAGCACATGACACAGGTATGGTGTTCCCAGGAAGCCCGTGGTCAGATGGGTTTTATACTTCCTGATATTGTCCACCAATCGGGCTGCTGCCTGCTGTTGCAGTTCTTCCGGCAGCATGTTAAAATGAAGGGCAAGCACATAAGCTGATTGTGTGCCGGAGACCATACGTCCGCTCCGGGTGACATACTCCCGTAAGAAGGCTGCTTTGATATTTTTTAAAAGAGTGCTGTATTTTTCTACATCAGCTGTTTTTCCTAAAACTTCAGCAGTATGGATTAACAGTTGGGTGGAGTGGCCATAAAAACATTGTGCAATCAGGCTTTTGTCGGTTATTGCCGATTCCCCGCTGCGATCATCGTTGAGGCTGTAAAAAAGCCAGTCTCCAAACGACCAGGAAGGAATCCAAAGGTCATCGTCACCACTTACATTTGTAATATGATCCACCCAGCCCTTCATGCTGATGTATTGGTCTTCGAGAATTTTTTTATCGCCATAAGCCAGGTACATGGTCCAGGGAATAATGGTTGCTGCATCGCTCCACCCGGGGCATCCTGCAACATTACCACCAAGGTGGGGAATAATGACAGGTACGTCGCCGTTTTCCTGTTCAGCTGTTAAATCTTGCAGCCACTTAGCGAAAAAATTGTTCGTGCGAAAGTTAAAAGCCGCCGTGCGGGCAAAAACCTGAGCATCACCTGTCCATCCGAGCCGTTCATCACGCTGGGGACAATCGGTCGGGACATCCAGGAAATTCCCGCGTTGTCCCCATTGGATGTTGTGCTGCAACTGGTTGAGTAATTCATTTGAACACGCAAAATGTCCGGTTAAAGGCATGTCTGAATAGAGTGCTACTGCTGTGAAATGATCCAGTTCTATCTCTCCCGGAAACCCTTCAATTTTAATGTAACGAAAGCCCTGCCAGGTAAAGGCAGGCTCATAAAATTCAACTCCTTCTCCTTTTAGAATATAGGTGTTTATTTGTTTCGCGCTTCGAAGATTATCGGTATAAAAATTCCCATCCTTATCGAGCACCTCAGCATGATAAATTTTTACCTGATCACCTGCTTTTCCGCTGACTTTCATTTGTACCCAGCCTACCAGGTTTTGGCCAAAATCAATCACCTGATCCCCATTGGGTGTGATAATGTGTTTTATTGCCGGGAGTACCTCTTTTTTTCTAACTGGCTCATTCCACGTGGCCACCAGGTTCTCAAACGGGTAATTCTTTTCGACCACAGGCTCCCAGCGTGAGTCATCAAATCCGGGAGATGCCCAGTTTGCTTTCTCTTTCCGGGCATCATAAGTCTCCCCGTGATATACTTCAGAATCGATAATTCCTCCGGTAGCAGTTTTCCAGTCAGAAGAACTGATCACCCGTGTCCTGCTACCATCCTTATAAGTAACCTCAAGCTGGGCTAACAAAGAGATATCATTTTTATAAAGTTTCAGATTATATCCCATATTCGATCTGTACCAGCCTTTTCCCAAAACAACTCCTATGGCATTCTCCCCGTTATGTAGCATGTCAGTGACATCATAGACCTGGTATTGCAGGCGTTCATTATATGCAGTCCATCCTGGTGTGAAGAAAGCATCCCCAACACGTTTGTTGTTGATAAATGCTTCATACAATCCATGACAGGTGATAAACAAAGTGGCTGATTTTATGGTTTTTGAGAGTTGAAATTCCTTTCTGAACAGAGGACTGGCCTGATTTATGTCCTGCTTCGTAGCGGCAATCCATTTCGCCTGCCAGTCGGAAGGATTTAAAAATCCAGTATGGAACCAGGCAGGTTCGCTCCAGGCTGATGCTTTGTTGTTTTGATCCCAAACCTTGACCTGCCAATAATAGCGGGTATCTGATTTTAGTTTATCTCCCTGGTAAATCACATGAACCGATTGCGAGGAGGAAACTTTTCCTGTACTCCACAGCAACGCACTTTCCTTTTTCAGTCCGTCCGGTGTTTTGGCCAGCCGGATAGCATAGGCAAGCTGACTTACCCCCCTCTCTTCAGATACCAGCTGCCAGCTGAAACGTGGTGTTGCATTATCCAGACCAACAGGATTGGACATGTTTTCGGTCAGCAAATGATCGACAGCAGTTTTTGCATTTATGATGGAAGAGAGAAGAAAGAAAGAGATTAGAATAGCAAGTGCTTGTTTCATAGTAAAATATGTAAATATTGTGTTAAGTTATTTTTTCCCTTCGTGTTACTCTTTGTCTTCCTTGTGGTTTTATTGAAAATTAACCACAAAGGAAACAGAGAGGATTCAAAGAAACACAAAGGATTTTATAAAAACATAAATATATAATGCCGGAAGTATTAAAATTCAATATTTCTGTCATTCCAGCATCTGTTTTTGCACAACAAGAATCTTCACCGGCCCTTTTAATCCTGAAGGTTTTAGCGGAAGATCCTTGTTCAGAAAACTTTCAATGGGGGACGAGGTCCACAGATGTTTGACCTCCCCGTATTGTATGAAATCTCCAATGAAACGGTTTTTGTGAATAATGCCGACAGTAACCTCCAGCAGGTTTTTCTCTTGAAGCAATCCATTTACCGGGATGCAGGTTCCATGGTTCCAAATACTCCCCAAATCCTTCCCATTCAGCTTTATGCCGGCGATCGATTCAAACGCTCCAATATCAAGCAGCAAGGAATCAGTTTGCGATATATCATCCGGTGAAAATGAAAAGGAAAGTGCATAATCCGCGGTTCCGGAAAAGTATTTGATATGCGGATTTTCAGAGGTAGTTAACCACTGTAATTCGGAAAATTCAACCGGTGGAATAGAGGCTGTATAAGCAGGATTAAAATTAATTTTACCAGAATAACCATGCAGCAAATATTCTTTTCTCTTCGTGCATTTTATTGAATAATTTTTTTTACGATTACTCACCAATTCGAATTCACCCTCCTTTTCAGAAGAACAAACAACAAAAGAGTTGTTTTCCAGAGTCATCATTGGCAGGGACTGAAGTTCCAAAGGATTTATAGCCGGGAACACCTGAGCTCCATGGTGGGTAATTCGCTGAATGTATTGTTCGGGTTTTTTATTTCTGAAAATAAAAAACAGAGTCTGGTTTGGTTTTAGTTGCACCGGAAGGGTTGTGTAATTTTTATCTGTGGAAAAAATAGCCGGCTTGATGCTACTGCCGTACTCAGGATCCCATATTTCGGGAGTTTTTCCGGTTACCCGGAAAGAAACTTCTCTGCTTAGCTCATGATTCTGCTGGTTCATCAGGAAATAAACATCATCATCTTTTACTTTTTTGTGTAGAAACATCAGATTGGTTGCATCTTCCTGCCGGGTATTCACATCAGGATATATTTTCTCCTTTTCAAGTATTTCAGCAAGAGGTATACCCCAGTAGACTTTTCCTTTGCCATAGGAATTGGACACAACCGATTTTCCGTCAATTTTTCCCCATATACTATTTGCCAGCTCATTAAAATCTTCCTTGTGGTTATTGATGTCATTCAGAGATAACATCTTTTGCGGTTTTGGGGCATATAAAATGATGCCTTTGTCTACCAGTTGTCCGATAAGCTTTAATGTTTCGAAGTTCATCACTTCATAGGGAGGCATGCTTAATAAAGCATAGGAAGTTTTTCCATTTAATACCAGCCGGCCTTTTTCGATGCTGATCCGGTTTTTCAGGATGTCAAAATTACAGGCATTGAATTGGTATCCGAAAGGCAGTGTGTTGGATTTATTGCGGGTGATATACTGCGGCAGCTGGTCGCCCAGATAATACAGGACATCCTGATAGGTAGTTCCTTGCTGGAGAATATGTTGGATGCGTGACTGGTATTTGAACCATTCAGAAAGAAAGGGCCAGTAGCTGTTATTCCGGTTAAAATGCGATCCGAACTGTCCCAGGGTCATTCCGGGCATTTTATCGTTTGGCTGATGGACATAGCTGTGCAGGATCATTTGGTTGATGCCGGCACACCAGGCTCTGTCGCCAAATGGTTTTATTGCTGCCGGAGTTTCTGAATAGTGAGCCATACCTGTATAAGCTTCTGATCCCAGCTTTTTTTTGTCGTAACCGGTTACAGCAAACGATGGCATGTTCAATTCAATGCCGGTAGCAGGATTATAAGTCACATTTTGATCCCGGTTTGTTGAAGTCCAGAATTCAAACATGGGCAGATCAACAGGTTGTGTAGTTCTCAGGATGTCCAGTGGCGGGTAGCCAGTGCCTCCGTAAATCACTTCTGCATGAAATTCAATGTTGTTTTTGTGAAGTAATTCGCCAAAATACCTGTAATAATTGTTTTCGATCAATTCGGATATGGTTTGACGGAAATCATACAGGACAGCCTCATCTTTCTCATTATCTCCGGTACTTTCTCCGCATAGAAGGGGAATGTAGGAGGTTAGGGAGTAGCCGCGACGTTGTTCAAATTCCTTCATCATGGCAGAAGTCCAGTTTTGAAATCCGGCTTCCCAGCTGTCAATCAGCATGAACTTGAATGTATTACCGGCAAATTCACCGGCTTCTTCAATCAGCCTTGCCGGGAAATGGTTGAAGTGGATATCCAGAGCAGCTTTGTCCATCTTATCACACTCCAGTCCGATACCAGCTTGTGTTGCCGGTGCATTGGTGGCACCTGTTGTGGTGTACCCAAAACGGATGATCGTCCAGTCTCCTTTCTCCGGTTGCCAGTTCAGAACTCCGTTGTTGTCCATTTTTGAAGTCAGATCCACTATCTCTTTCATACTCTCGTTATTGACGGATGACTGACTGTATATGCATTCTTCATCCCCTGCTTTTACCGTACCGGTTTTTTCCTGCAAGTATTCGATTTCATCTGCATACATGGGCTTTTCTCCTGAGGGGAGAAGCTCGCATTCGGCAATGGTAAAAGGGATCCAGCTGTCGGATCCCCCGATTGCACCAACCGATAAACGGAAGGATCTGGCAGTTGTTTTTTCAAACGGTACAGTTATCATCCCGTTTAAACCGGAAATTGTGAATTCAGTTATTTTTTTGTAATTTTTATTGTCGTCAGAGGCTGAAAGACTGTAGGTTGAGGAGAAATCAGCAGGATTGCTCCACATGAATGGTCTGCGGGGCATGAGAACAATTTTTTCAGCAGGAAATGGTTTCTCGAAAGTGAATGTGATGACATTTCCTTTATTTACATGGACAGCGCTCGATGTGCATCCGTCGAAAAGTATATCTGCTTCCTGATTGTTGTTCACCACAACATTGGGTTTTGCAATCTGAAAAGAATTTTTGGGATAAGGGCTTTTGAATGCTACCACAGCCACATCCTGGTAAAAATCGTGGACGGCCATCGGCTGTTTTAGAATGATGGACTCATTTTGATTCGCATTCACTATGGTTTTAGTCCAGACAAATTGCTTCATAGACATTTCAGGAGTTATCCAAGGTCCACCACTGGTACTCCAACCGTCGCAGTTGTGAGTTCCAATGGCAATTCCCAGCCGGTTTGCTTCCTGTAATGCCCAATGGAACATTTCGTACCATTCAGGGGTACCAAAGTCCACTTTCTTTATGCCAAAGTCCCGGTCGCCAAACAGTCCGACATTGAGGATAGTTGCCTGAACAATGCCTTGCTCCTTCATCGCCTCCAGGTCTTTGGTAATGCCTTCCTTGGTGATATTCCCGTCGAGCCAGTGCCACCAGGTATGTATTTGGGCGTCTGTAGTCGGATTTGTAAAATCATTGACGCTCACCCGGCTGGTAGATTGAGTACAGCCCACAGCAATAGCTGTAAGCCAGAAAAAGATCAAAAATGGGTTCAGTCGGTTGAAAGTTGTTTTCATCTTGTTTGTTTTATTTAGTTGAATTTCAGTTTTTTATTCTTCTCCTTTCTCCCCTTTGTGCCTTCTTCGTGCTCTTTGTGGTTTTATTCCCATTCAAGGCCATAGAAATCACATCACCATCCTTCCTGTTACAATTTCTAATCAGATAAAAACTTGATGCACACCGGCCTGTCCACATGAAGTTCTTTCCCCGTAAAGGTCAGCGTTCCTGTACGTTGATCGATATCAAAAATGGTGATATTTCCCGAACGTTGGTTTGCCACAAATAATCGCTTTCCTTTGGGATCGATACAGAAATTACGCGGTGTTTCACCCCTGACCGGTTCGTGCCCTGAAGGCTTGATCCGGCCATCTTTTTCTATTCTGAACAGTGCAATGCTATTGTGTCCTCTGTTGGATGCGTAGAGAAACTTTCCTGAGGGATGCACATGGATGTCAGCACAGCTGTTGTTGCCTTCCCATCCGGGAGGCAGCGTTGTGATGGATTCCAACACAGAAACTTCTCCGGTGTTTTGGTTGAAATCCAGTAGTGTTACAGTGGAGTTCAGCTCGTTAATAACATAGATCCACCTGCCGTCAGGATGAAAATCCAGATGACGTGGACCTGAGCCCGGAGGCATTTCCGCCCAGGGAGCAGCTTCATTTGGTATCAGTTCTCCATTTTTTCTGTCGACCCTGTAAATCATAACCTTGTCAATCCCCAGATCTGCCGAGAACACATATTCACCATCAGGAAAAGGAAATACGGAATGTGCGTGAGGGGCTGCCTGCCTGCTTTGAACAGGTCCACTGCCTTCATGCTGAAAAACAGAGGTCGCTGTACCAGGTGAACCATCAGATTCCACAGGAAGTAATGTAACGTTTCCGGAGTTGTAATTCGCAACGACAACATGACTACCACCGGGAAGAACAGAAACATGACAGGGATGCTTCCCCATTGTGGACTGCTTGTTGAGAAAATTTAGCTCACCCGTTTCCTCCTTTATTGAAAAAGCAGTGACTAATCCTTTATTATTGCCCTGATCGTCAATAGTTTCGTTTACGGCATAAAGATATGGAGCCGTTGGGTGAATGGCCAGGAAGTTGGGATTGGTGTGACCAGCAAGGCGTTGAATTTCATTCAACTGAAGGTTTTTTTCGTCATAGGAGAATACATATATTCCCGGATGATCGGAAGAAGCATAGCTGCCAATGTACATATATGTTGTTCCGGGAGTGGAAGATGTACAGCTTATAACCGTCAGAACCAAAACGGTTGATATAACTCTTAGTCCTGTAGTTAGATCTTTATGAAATTTGTTCATAGTCAGTATATTAAAGGTTTAAGTTAACGAACATTAATACCTCTGATCATTGTAATATAATGATAAATTCAGTACAAAACTAAAATATTTCCAGGTCAGTTTTATTCGAAATATAGATATTCTTATTTAGCCACAAAAAATAATAAATAAATAAAAACACTAAATTTACACAAAAAATCACATGTTACTTCAGGTTGCTCTGCTGCTTTCCATGCTGATACAGTTAGGGGCGGCAATTATATCAGTTAGTTTGATCCGCAGAACCCGTTTTAACGTCTCCTGGATTTTAATTTCCGCAGGATTTGTTCTGATGGCTCTGCGACGTTTGTTTGAATTTTCTGCTTTGTTCTGGGAAACCCAGTTGATTTCCAAGGAAGAAGTAAACAGTTGGATCGGGGTGTTCATTTCTATACTGATGCTGACAGGTGTGATCTACATCCGTCAGATTTTCAATTTACAGGATCGAATCGAAGAAATCAGGAAAGAAAGTGAGACCAGGTTGCTCAAAGCTGTAATCCAAACAGAAGAAAAAGCCAGACAATCTTTTGCCAGAGAGCTGCACGATGGTCTGGGGCCGGTATTGTCCTCTATAAAAATGACAGTAAGTGCCATAGAACTTGAAACGCTGGATGTTCCCAACAAAATGATTGTTGAGCGCACATGTAAGGCTACCGATGAAGCGATTCTGGCCCTGAAAGAAATATCAAACCATTTAAGTCCTCACTTGTTGCAGAATTATGGCCTGATAAAAGCATTAAATACATTTGCCGGCCGACTACTATCCAATTCAACAATCCAATTGGAGTTCACCAGTAATATCAAAACTGAGAGGTATCATTACGACCTGGAAATAAATGTTTTTCGAATCATAACTGAATTGGTGAATAACAGTGTTAAGCATGGTGGCCCGGAAAAAATAAAAATTCAGTTGATGAAATTGAAAAGTGATCTGCGTATCGATTATCAGGATAATGGCGTGGGGTTTGATCCTGAAGGTAAGCCAGATGGAGAGTTTTTGAGGGGAATGGGTTTAGAAAATATCCGCTCAAGGGTAAAATCACTGAACGGTTTTTTTAGTATCCATTCATTTCCCGGCGAAGGGGTAAAAGTATTAATCCAAATTCCTGTGTAATGCGGAAGATGAATATTTTTCTGGTGGATGATCATTCATTGTTTAGGGAAGGATTGAAGTTTTTGCTTTCAAGTCTTGATTTTGTTCAGGATGTTTTTGAGGCAGAGAACGGAAAGCAGTTTTTAGACGGATTAACCCGGCATCAGGTTGATGTGGTTTTATTGGATATTGAAATGCCTGAAATGAATGGGATGGAAGCTGCCCAGAAAGCCTTGCAGGTTTATCCCGGTTTGAAAATCATTGCTTTGTCTATGTATTCTGATGAAAGCTACTACTCCAGCATGATTGAAGCCGGAGTGACCGGATTTTTATTGAAAAATTCAAATTTTTCAGAGGTAAAGAGAGCAATATGTGACGTCAGTGAGGGGAAGAATTATTTTTCGTTCGAAATTTTGCAGTCTATCGTGAACAGAATGAATAAAAAATTAGTAACACCGGAAACCAATGATCTGACAGAAAGAGAAACAGATGTTCTATACCAGATATGTAAAGGCCGGTCAAATATTGAGATAGCAGAAATTTTATCCATAAGTAAACGAACTGTTGATAAACACCGTGAAAACCTGCTTCTAAAAACACATTCAAAAAATACTGCTAACCTTGTGGTGTTTGCAATTAAACGAGGAT
Source organism: Mariniphaga sp. (assembly GCA_028702595.1). GTDB lineage: Bacteria > Bacteroidota > Bacteroidia > Bacteroidales > Prolixibacteraceae > Mariniphaga. The sequence goes on from JAQVON010000053.1 coordinate 16,252, forward strand.
TTTTTGAAATTTAACCCGCTGTGTACGTTTAAAAACGTAGAACAATTTTACGTTTTTATTCGGTTTTCCAGATGAATTGACCTGCCTAAATTTGTCCCAAAAAAATGGTACAAAGTATTTCAATTCTGGCCGGACAGAATAAGGATGGAAACCCGGAGCATTTTAAGCGGATTGACATTTTACGGGGAGAAATTGTTGGTGTTGTTGGCCCTACAGGAAGCGGGAAGAGTGCATTGGTGGAGGATATTGAACAATTGGCACAGTCAGATACCCCCACACATCGAAAAATTTTAATTAACAATATGATCCCGGAACAGGATATGAGGTTCAATCCTAAAAAGAAACTGGTAGCTCAACTTTCACAAAATATGAACTTCATTGCAGATATGAGTGTGGAAGAGTTTCTTCTGTTGCATTCCAGGTGCAGGAACAAAAACCCAAATCTTATTGAAAAGGTCATTCAACATGCTAATATGTTGACAGGTGAGCCCATCAAAAAAGAGATGAACCTTACCGTATTGAGTGGCGGACAAAGCCGGTCGTTGATGGTTGCCGATGTTGCTTTCATTAGTGATTCACCAGTAGTACTTATCGATGAAATTGAAAATGCCGGGATAAAAAAACATGAAGCTTTGCAGCTGCTTTCGGGGTATGGGAAAATTGTATTGGTGGTTACTCATGATCCTCTTCTGGCGCTGTTAACCCGCCGAAGGATCATCATGGAAAATGGTGGAATAAAAAAAATATTCGACACAACAGGTGAGGAGCGGTTGTTATGTGATATGTTATATCGAATAGACAAAGAGCTATTTAAGGTTAGAGAGATGGTGAGACAGGGAGAGGAAGTAAGTGCCTGCTTTAAATGGGATGGCAGTTATTCGAATCATGTGGATTTTGTGGTGCAAAACTAATGCGCGATAGTTTTTAATATGATTGTATTGAATAAATAAATGAATGTAGTCATTGTTGCAGGAACTCCGGGAGCAGGGAAAACTGCCGTGTTATTGCATACCCTGAGGCATTTGCTGGAGCAGCAGAAGCTGATATCTATTGCAAAAGTTGATTGTTTGTATACGGATGATCATATTCGGTTTCAGAAAATAGGGATTCCTACCTTGTTGGGGCTTTCAAAGGATATGTGTCCCGATCATTTTACTATTTTTAACTTGAGTGAAATGGTTGAGTTTGCCCAAAAAAATAATTCCGATATGCTGATTGTGGAGACTGCCGGTCTTTGTCACCGCTGTGCTCCCTATACAACAAATAGTCTGGGCGTTTGCGTGATCGATGCAACATCCGGACCCAATACTCCGTTAAAAGTTGGCCCGTTTTTAAGCACAGCAAATGTTGTTGCTATCACCAAAGGGGATATCATCTCTCAGGCAGAAAGAGAGATCTTCAGGGAACGTATTTTAGAAATGAATCCCGGGTGCCGGATCATTGAAGCCAATGGGTTAACAGGTAAAGGAGCTGCTGAGCTGGCAAATTATTTCAGTGAATCTTCCGGATTCGATTGTGAAACGGAGGAGTTACGACATAACGCTCCTTTTTCCATTTGTACCCTTTGTGTGGGGGAAACACGGATTCTTAAAAATTATCACCGGGGAGTTTTGAGACATATGGATGGTATTCACGAATATACAGGTGAATGATTGTTATGGAAAGTGCCAAAGAGATCGATAGGTTATTACCTGGATTTAACTGCGGGGCATGTGGATACAGGGAGTGTTATGATTTTGCTTTAGCCTTGCTTACTGATCATGTTTCGATAAACAAATGTTCTGTGCTTAACCAACAGCGGTTTCAGGGAAAAAAAGCTGCCATACAAAAGTTGGTTTATAGTCATCAAGGAAAAAGTAACCCTGAAATCAGAGGATTAATTGACCGGGTAAAGGCTGATTTTTATTTATATCCTTTGGAAAATGAGCACTCCTGTCGGGAAACATTACTATGCTTTTCCAGAGTAAATTTAACGGAAGGTACTGTAATCCGGTACCGGCCGCTTGGATGTCCGATCATTCATTTTGCCAGGGTCATCGTAGTTCATCACGGTTTGCCTGATGTCTGGGTGATTGGTCCCGGGAAGCTGCTGAACAGAAAAGATGAAGCTATTGATATTGGGATTTGTATGGTTTTATCATTCCAGGGAACGATTGAAGGGGAGATGCCCAAAGTGGGACAAACGGTAAAATTCCTGCCGGCACATTGTATGATGGGGAAAGTGCACTCCGGGATTATAGTTCAATTGGAGAATAACAAAACTCGCATCGACTGTATCGACCTGAAAGTCTGGCAGCACACAAGTGATGCGTGATTAAAAGCAAAGGGCAACAGCTAAATCCTCTGAATGCAATGTCGCCAGAACCAGTGGGTTTGATTGACATTTAAAAAACCCAAATTGCCCCAATTAGTGAAGACTATTTTTATCTTTGTTTTTGCGGATAAAACCGATAAATGGAAAATCACTGATCGTGGGCAGAGAAAAAGATATTTCAGCCATCTGGCAAAGTTTTCTTTCGGGGAATAAAGAGTCATTTGCATATCTGTACAATAAGCATGTGCAGGCGTTATACAAATATGGGACAAAACTATGCTACGATGAAGAGTTGGTAAAAGATGCCATACAGGAAGTATTTCTGGATTTGTATCTAAAGCGAAAAAAAAATAGTATTGCACCAGACAACCTCCGGTTTTACCTTATTCTGGCTTTAAAAAGAAATTTGATAAAAAAGCTCCAATACAATAGAAAATTGATAGGAGAGGAAGCATGTAAAATGTTGTTCGATCCTGATTATAACATTGAAAAATCGATAATTGAAAATGAAAACGAAAGACACTTGTACCAGAGGATAACCCGAATGCTCAAAAAATTGCCAGCTGGTCAAAAGGAAGCACTTTACCTGCGATTTATCGAATCCATGGAATACGCTGAAATTGCACAGGTTTTGAATATTACAATTGAATCGGTAAGAAAACAGGTATACCGGGCTCTGACCAGTATCAGAAATGAGTTTGGAGGAAAAGGAATCATTTTGTGGGTGTTGGCAAGAGGGTAAAGGAGAGATTGAGGAAGTACAGGAAGGAGACGCAGGTTTTTATGATTAATAGTGTGATTCTGATAATGTAGATTTAAAAATTGATCCCCAATTTATCAAAATTGATCCAAAAAAATGAAAGGACCCTGACTAGGCATGGCACAAACGTACACGATTGAAATGAATTACGAATGACGATAATCAATTACGAATTATGGATGGAGGGAAAATTTCGAATATGATGTGAGGCAAATATCATATGAAGTAAACTACTTTAATGAAAATAATCTGAAATGGTGTACATATTTTTCATGGTTAGTCCCTTTTATCTAAAGAGCATTGATTTAAATAACAACAAACACGAGCAAGTAAGTTGAGGGATTTTAATTTGAAAAATGAGTTGCCAGATTGTTCATAGTTTAGTTTATCCGCCCTCGGTATGGGGGCGGATTTTTTAATAAAATAATCAATCTGTCCATATTTTTATTGTTAGTTGCCTTTTATATTGTACGTGAAAAAATTTTATGAAACAAATTAGTAAATATTTAGAAGATAAACGATTCATTCAATGGGTGTTTGAGCCGGACGATGAACTTGAGGCGTGGTGGAAAGCAAAGGAAATGGATTTTCCTGATGAGAGGGAAAACATTCATCTGGCAAGGCGGATACTTCAAAAGCTTCAGACACACGACAAGGAGCTTTCGGATGATGAAAAAATTCTGTTATTCACCCGCATTCTGAAGCAGGTGGAAGAGCATCACCGGCAAAACAAAACGCGAAGAATTATTTTCGGCATCATGCGGTATGCTGCGGTAGCTGTTTCTTTCTTTACCATTGGTTCTTTGCTGTTTTATGAGAAAGACAATTTTAATCCGCAGTTTGCCACTTTTGAAATAACAGAACCCGTATCTGAAGAAGAAGCCATACTGGTCAGGCCCGGGGGGGAGAATATTTACCTGGGTGAAAAAAGATCGCATATTGAGCACAGGCAGGATGGACATGTGATTATCAATGATGATGTCATAGAAAGCGCTGCTTCTCCGGAAAAAGGAATTCCGGAGATGAACCAGTTGATCATCCCCTGGGGCAAAACTTCGGAAGTAATCCTTCCCGATGGCACACGGGTGCACCTCAATGCCGGAAGCCGGCTGGTGTATCCAGAATTTTTTGTCGATAAAGTCCGCGAGGTTTTTCTGGTGGGGGAAGCCTTTTTTGATGTGGAACACGACCAGGAAAAACCTTTCATTGTACAAACTACCGATATCAGGATAAGGGTACTGGGGACACGATTTAATGTTTCTGCCTATCCTGCCGACAATATAATTGAGACGGTTCTTGCTGAAGGCAAGGTGCGGCTGGAGCTGAACAACACGGGGCTCTTTTCTGAAACGACCGACATCAGTCCGGGACAGCTGGCTGCATTCCACAGGACAGAACGCAGTTTTAAAATGAAAGAGGTGGATGTGCAGCATTACACGTTATGGACCGAAGGATTGATAGAGTTTGAAAGTACCGACTTAAGCCGGGTGGTCAAAAGGCTTGAAAGGTATTTCAACATACGTTTCAGGTACCGGGATCCCTTGCTTGGCGGAGTTAAAATATCAGGAAAACTGGAACTGACCGATAAGAGGGAGATTGTTTTGGAGAACGTTGCCCGGGCAGGATCAGTGAAGATATCTCAGGTCGGGGAAAACTTTTTTGAGATTTCAAGGTAGGAAAAAAAGTAAAACCGGAGTGTGTTGCAGCACTCTCCGGTTTATGGGTGTTAAATATTAATATTGTGTAACTTAACGTTTCAAAAGTATGAAAAAAAAACGAGAGTGGTACTCCCCGGGAGGGGAAAACCGTAAACTTAATTTAAGTTTAAAAAAAATGAAACTAACGCTGATCTTTACCATGCTGGTTTTTCTCTCTTTCGGGAAGGGATTTTCCCAGGTAACCGTATCGTTACAATTTGAAAAAACGACCATTCAGGAGTTAATGGAAACGCTTGAAAATCAAACAGGTTATGTCTTTTTGTACAAGGATGGGATCTTCGATCCGGCAAAAAGGTATTCGGTAGATTTCACCGATGAACCATTTGAAGAGGTTTTGAGATCGATATGTGCAACAGCGGGTGTTGATTATGAGATCCGGAGCAACCGGCAAATCATTCTCACCGAAAAGAAGAACGTTGCCGGGGAGAAGGCCCTGGCAGGGATCCAACAGGACAGAACAGTGACAGGTGTTGTGTCGGACCGCGATGGGCAACCTCTGCCGGGAGTAACTGTGGTAGTAAAGGGGACCACCCGGGGAACGGTCACCGGTTCAGATGGCAAATTTTCATTAGCCATCCCTGATGATGCCGCAGTCCTGCAATTTTCCTTCGTGGGAATGCAGACACAGGAAGTCCCTGTTGACGGCAGAACCACCTTTACCGTTGTATTGGAAGAAGAGATGATTGGCATAGAGGAGGTTGTCGCTGTGGGGTATGGCACTATGAAGAAAAGTGATTTAACTGGCAGTGTGACTAGTATTAATGAAGAAGACTTAAGGAGTACCCCTTCAATTAACGTTGAACAATTAATGCAGGGACGAGCTGCAGGTGTTCAGATTTCCTCCAATACTGGTATGCCTGGTGGAGGTTACACTGTGCGGATAAGAGGAGTGGGGACAGTTAATAATAATGATCCTCTTTACGTTATTGATGGAATTCCCGTTTTTAATGATCCGGGAACTATGATGTCAGTCAGCAATAACAGTGAATCGCAGAATCCAATGGCATTATTAAACTCAGATGATATTAAATCAGTTGAAATACTTAAGGATGCATCGGCAGTTGCCATTTATGGTGCCAGGGCAAATAATGGGGTGGTTATGATTACCACAAAAAGAGGTCAAGAAGGTGCCTTAAAAGTGAATTTTGAAACTTACCATGGCTTTAATAAGTTGGTAGACAATAGTGACAGAATGAATTCACAGGAATGGGCCGGATGGTATGCATCCCTGCTAAGAAATTCAGGAAAGGAAAATGATGCCAACCTCCCTTTGCTAGACCAAATTGCAGCTGATCCTAACGCAACAACTTATGATTGGGTGAAAGAGGGAACCCAATTGGGAATAATTAATAATTATCAGTTGAGTTTAAACGGAGGTAATAAGATTTCAAAATATTATGCCGGAGCAAATTTTTATAATGAAGAAGGTACAATTATAAATTCAGCATTTAAACGCTATTCCTTTAGGATAAATTCTGATCATGTATTAAGCAACTGGATAAAAGTTGGAAATACACTATCTTTAACTCGATCTGATCAAGATCTTGGTAATACATCTTTAGGTAATGGTGCTGAAATGCAACTTTTGATGTCTATACAGCCAATCAGCCCTATCTATACAGATGAAGGTAAATATGCTGATCCGGGTCCTGTTGCTGATAATCTCAACCATAGGATTGCTACATTACAGAATAATAAAAATACACTCTTGGCAAATCGTATTTTAGGATCTTTGTTTGCAGATCTTACGATTTTTAAAGGTCTTGTTTTTCATACTTCTTGGTCTATAGATCAAATTTTTTCGACACATGAGAGTTGGAATCCTCCATACGAAGTGGATCAGGGGAGGTGTAGTGTTTTGCCTGAAAATGCTTCATTATCAGCAAATAACAGAAATTCCTTTATTTGGTTTACCGATGATTACTTTAGCTATTCTAAAACTATTGGTAAACATGATATCAATGGAACATTAGGATACTCTGCTCAACTTGCATCATTAAAAAACTGGAATGCTAATGTGTCTAATTTCATCAGCGATGATTATCCATATCTTGCTGCTGGTATAAATCAGGGAAATGTAGGTGGAGGAGAGAATCGTAATGCTTTAGTATCTTACTTTGCTAGAGCAAATTACATATTTGACAATCGGTATTTGTTGACAGCTACCGTTCGCAGGGATGGATCTTCGAGGTTTGGTGAGAATAAAAGATTTGGAGTTTTCCCGGCATTCTCATTGGGGTGGAGAGTCTCAGAGGAAGCTTTTATGAAAGACCTGCCTGAAATTAGCAACTTAAAACTCCGATTAAGTTGGGGAAAATCTGGCGGACAGGAAATAGGGAATTATTCTGCATTTAACATTTTGGG